>JAZUEG010000432.1:0-4462 GCA_045640025.1 Bacteroidales bacterium | reverse complement strand
CTTGGTGAGGAGGGCGCGCTCGTTGATTACCTGCCGCCAGTTGTGGGAAAACCAGCCGGCCACCTGCGGTATCTGGAAAGCCTCATCGAGAAGCCGGGTGAGCTCCTCGCGCTGGGCCTCGGTGATGCGTCCCTGGAATATCATCTCCTGAAGCACCTCGGGAGCGTCTTCGCGGTATTCTATCCTCGACATCACATCGTGCATGAAGAGGCCGTGGTTGATCCTCTCCTGAAGGAAGGGGCTGTTCTGGATGAAGAACTCGCTGGAATGCGAGAGCACCGCCAGCTTGTCTTCCCATGGAGTGTTCTGGAACGGACGGAGCCTGAAACTCCTGGTGGCGCTCTTGAATCCGTCGAGTATCAGCTTGTGGTGCTCGTCCATCACGAGCTCCGATGTGTCGCCGTTGTAATAATCCGCAAGGCGGTCGATGTCTTTTTTGCCATCAGCTGATACAATATCCTCGGTAATGCAGTAATACAGGAGATCGGCCACCGAGCCCAACTTGCTGTCTTTCTTTTCCTTGGGCTTGGGGCAATAGATGTGCAGCTCATCCACCGCGCGGGTAAGGGCCACGTAGAGCAGATTGAGCGAATCGATGTACATGTTGCGTTTTTCCTCCATGTAGCATTCGCTGAAATATGTGCTGGCCAGGGCCGAGCTGTAGCGTATGGGGATAATGCCGAGCTGGTGATACTGGTTGCCCGAGGGGCTCTCCACCCAGATGTATTTGGTGAGCAGTCCGCTGGATTCCTCCATCTTCCAATCGCAGAATGGAATAAATTGTATGCTGAAATCCAGACCCTTGCTCTTGTGGACGGTCATTACTGTTACGGCGTCCTGATTGTCGGACGGCTGAATGGCTGTGCGGCATCCGCTCTCGTTCCACCATTCCACAAATTTGTTGAGGTCAGATGAGTATGTCTTTGTGAAATTGAGCACGCAGTCCTCGAATGTGCGGAGGTATTCGGTGTCGCCCTCGTATTGCCAGAGGCCGAAACAGGAGATTATCTTCTCGCAGAGGTCGTATAGCGGGAGGTCGCTGTAAGAATCCATTATGGCATCGAATCCGCCGGGCAAAATCCTGGCAGACAGGGCATTGTCGGTGGCGGCCTTCATGATATCGTCGTCGCTTGCCGGGGCGCCGCTCAGTATGCAGTACGCGCGCATCATCTCCACCTTGGCCAGTATGTCGTCGTGGTTGTTCACGTATTTCATGGCGTTGGCCAGTATGGTTACGGTCAGCGAGTTGGTGATGAAGAGTGCATCTGACGACACAATGTCGTATCTCTGCGCGCCTTCCACGCACTGCTGGTATTTCATCAGGAAATTTACGCACATATCGCCGTGGGCACTCTTGCGCACCAGTATGCAGATTTTCCTGGGTTTGGTTCCGGCAGCTAATAGCTTGTCGATCTCCTGGGCCATCCTGCATAGGGCCATGTTCTGGAAATCCGACGCGCCGTCGTAAGTGAGCGGAAGGTCGAGAGGCTCGTCGTCCTTGCCGGGCACTTCCATGAATGCCACGTTTACCTTGCCGCCGCTGTGATTGCCCGATGGCGGCATTTTCTGATACGAGTCGCTGTAAATACTGCTCAGGAGGCTGAAATCGAGGCCGTCGCTGTCGTGGGCGCCTATCACTGCCGCCGATTTCTGGAATATTGCGTCGTTGAATCTTACGATGTTGCGTCGGGAGCGCCAGTTTACGTCCAGTGTGTTCATCGATATGCGGTGGATGCCTATCTGATTCTCCACCTTGGAACTCAGAAGGCTCCAGTCGCCGCCGCGGAATCTGTAGATGGCCTGCTTTACGTCGCCCACTATCATGTTGCCGTATCCGAGGGCCAGCGAGTTCTCTATCAGCGGCTTGAAATTGTTCCACTGAAACTCCGATGTGTCCTGGAATTCGTCGATGTATATGTGGTCGAATCTGTTGCCCACCCTCTCGTAGATAAATGGTGCGTCGTTGTTGTCCACTATGTCGTTCAGGAAAGTTGTTGCGTCCGATACCAGCATCATCCTGTTTTCCTTGCGGTATTCGGGCATCAGGCGTGCCAGGTCGCTCAGGAGCATGTACGCGTGGAAATCCTTCAGAATGGCCTTGGCTGTCAGATAGTCGGTGCTCTTGCCGTTTATGAGTTCGGCGGCCCGGTCAAGCAGGTTCGATAGTTTTGGTTTCAGTCCGGGCATTATTTCGGCCTGCAGCTTGGTGGGTTTGGCATTGGTCCAGCCTTGGTCAGCTAATAGCTTTGATACTGTGGAGCCCAACTCGCACTTGCAGATTCCGCCGGTCAGGAAATTATAAAGTGTGCCGATATTGCGGCCTATTTCAGCTGGCTTGTAAGCTAAAGCATTGAAAATCTGCTCGGTCTCACGTGCTATTTTATCGGCCTCGTCCTCAAAAGTCTCTTTCTGCAGGGTGCAGAGCTCCAGATAAAAATTCAAGTTGGCGCGTCTCTGCTCGTCGCTCGTGCCCTTCTGCTGAAGCTCCATCTTGTGGAACGATTCGGTGAATATCAGCTTGGCCAGAGATTTCATCTGCTCGCGGAAATCCCAGTTGGCGCCGTCCTTCACGTTTTTTTCGGCCATGGCCAGAAACATATTCCTGAGCTCCTGGTCGTCGTCCGATTTTTTCAGGAGTATCTCCATCAGGTCGTTCAGCACCATTCCCTCGTCGGTCTGGGTGCTGAAACCCGTGCTGATATTGATATCGTAGCAGAAAGCCCTTACTATCCTCTGCACAAACGAGTCTATGGTTCTCAGATTAAAGTCGGTATAGTTGTGGAGTATAGCGCTGCGGATGCTCCTTGCCCTCTCGCGCACGGTATCGGGCGTGTACGATGGGTATTTGTTGAGTATCTCGCCCAGGTAAGGCGATTCGTTGCCGGCGGCCAGCTTGTCCAGCTCCTTGAGTATTCGCTCCTTCATCTCGCCGGCGGCCTTGTTGGTGAATGTTACGGCCAGAATCCTTGCAAATGCCATTGTGTCCTTGAAAGCCTCAAAGAGAGAGCTTCCGGTGCGCGAGGGTGCCTTGGGCCTGAACGATTCTACTATATAATTGCGGGCCAGTATGTATGTTTTTCCGCTGCCGGCCGATGCCTTGTATATGTTGAGCTTCATATTGTTGAGTTGGGTGGATAGCTGGCTGTGTGGCTATCGGTTGTTGAATTTATTGAGGAGCTGCTGTTTTTTCTCCTCTTCCCTCTGCTTTTCAAATTCCAATTTTATCTTGGTGAGCACCTGCTTGGTATTCAGGGGGAAGTCGCTGTCCATTATCCAGTTGTAGTAAGTAGGCTCCTGGCGTCCTATTACGTCGGTCACCTTCTTGCCCTTGTGCTTGCCGAAATTGAATAGCACCTCGCCCTTCTCGTTCTTTATCATACGTCCGGCAAAATCCACATTGCAGGTGTGTGCCGAAAACTCCGATAGGGTTTCCACATCGTTCTGGAGGTCGGTGTACCTGTCGAGCTGGGCCTTCAGCACCTCGTATGTGGCGCGAGTATCGGCCAGAGCCGAGTGAGCGTCGTTCAGGTCGCGGTCGCAGTAGAATTTGTATGCGGCCGACAGGGTGCGCTGCTCTTTCTTGTGATAGATTACCTGCACGTCTATGCACTTGCGCTCTGTCATATCGAAATCTACGCCGGCGCGCAGAAACTCCTCGGCCAGCAGCGGAATATCGAACTTGTTGCTGTTAAAACCGCCCAAGTCGCTGTCGCCCAGGAATTCTGCTATCTTGGGAGCTATCTCCTTGAATGTTGGGCAGTCCTTCAGGTCTTCCATTGTAATTCCGGTAATTTCCGATGCCTCCTTGCTTATAGGCACGGTTGGCTTTATCCTTGCGGTGAGGGTTTCCTCGGTCTGGTTTGGGTTTATCTTGAGTATGCAGATCTCTATAATGCCGTCGTGGGCTATGTTGAGTCCTGTGCTCTCCAGGTCGAAGAATGCTATAGGTTTCTTAAGATTAAGATTCATGATTATATTGTTTGGTTTTGTTCATCGTTTTGGCCATCAGCTGATACGGGTTCTTCTGTTTTGCCATTAGCTGATACAGTTTCATCGTTTTCGTCATCAGCTGAAAAAGCCGGACGTCTGAGCTCGAAATTTTTGCCGAGGTATACACGGCGCACTTCGGGGTCGTTGGCCAGGTCTTCGGGAGTGCCGGCCTGAAGAATCTTGCCGTCGTAGAGCAGATAGGCGCGGTCGGTGATGGCAAGGGTCTCGTCCACATTGTGGTCGGTAATCAGGATTCCGATGTTCTTGTTTTTGAGCTTGGCCACAATGCCCTGGATATCCTCCACGGCGATGGGGTCCACACCGGCGAAAGGCTCGTCGAGGAGTATGAACTTGGGGTCCACGGCCAGGGCGCGGGCTATCTCGGTGCGTCGGCGCTCGCCGCCCGAGAGCTGTATGCCGAGGCTCTTGCGTATGTGCCCCAGGCCGAATTCCTCTATCAGGCTCTCCAGTT
>JAZUEG010000431.1:0-1709 GCA_045640025.1 Bacteroidales bacterium | reverse complement strand
GTAATAAATCATATTTTTAGGCGAGGGCAGTTCCGTTTAATGTCAATTATTTCTATCTTTGCACTCCGTTAACCCCAACGCATTAACTACTAAAACAGTGAAAAAAACTCGCACACTTATATTAATTGTATCAGCTGCAATGGCCATAATATTGCAGGCATGCCTTATCAACTCGATAGACGATGTATCCTTCGGAACGGCGCGCCCGTCCACCAAGACTCCCATTGTAGCCGCCTACCTCCAGATCGGCAGCCGAAAGCTCAATGTAAGGGACATCGACCTCGAAGGCGTAAATTTCGTAAACCTCGCATTCACCACCATCAAGAACAACCGCATAGGACTCCTGTACCCAAACGACGCCGACAATTTCATGATAGCACGCCAGCTCAAGAAAAAATACCCAGCCCTCAAGGTACTCGTATCCGTGGGCGGGGCCAACACATCGGCAATATTCTCGCAACTCGTATCAGCCAAGGCCAACAGGGACATTTTCGTGGACGACGCAGTGCATTTCGTAAGGAGCTACGGACTCGACGGCATCGACATCGACTGGGAGTTTCCCGGAATGAAAAAAGCCACACGCGAATCCGACCGCACCAACTTCACCGCACTCATCCAGGAGCTCAGGATAGCCCTCAACAACGCCGGTATAGCTGATGGCAGGAAATACTACCTCACCATAGCATCGGGAGCATTCAAATACTATCTCGACTACGTGGAGCCTGTAAAACTGGCAGGCCTCGTCGACTATTTCCACATCATGACATACGACTTTTACGGACAGTGGAACGAGATCACCGGCCACCACGCCAACCTCTATCCATCGGAGCTGAAACCAACAGGATACGCCGTAAAAAACATCACCGAGCTATACATAAAAGCCGGAATCCCGAGAGAGAAAATCATCATAGGCGCCGCATTCTACGGCCGGCAGTGGAACCACGTACCCGACCACAACCACGGCCTCTACGAAAAAGGCAACGGCATCGGCTCCATCAACTACAAGAACATAAAGGCACTGGGCTCCGGCTACCGCAAATACTGGGACTCCAAGGCAATGGCACCTTATATATATAACAGCGCCAGCCAGACCTTCATCAGCTACGAGGACACAGCCTCAGTACTCGCCAAAACCAACTACGCATACATCAACTCGCTGGGCGGAATAATGTACTGGGAACACTTTCAGGACAGCAACGGTGAACTCTCAGGCACCATAATACGCCAGGCCGGAATCCTGAAAAAAGAAATCCCGCTATTCCGTCTTCCGGGCGGTCTAATGATGTACGCGCGCAACAAATAGGAGAGGGCTTGCGTTATAAAACATATCAGCTGAAAAAACTAAAAAAAATGATAGACCAGGAAAACGACCTCCAGAAACTCCAGAACGAGTTTCTGAACAACATAATGCACGAAATACGCACCCCGCTGAACGCCATAATCGGATGCAGCGACATAATATCCATGCCCGATACCGACCGCGAGACAGTGGGAGAGCTGTCGGTACAGCTAAGGCGCTACTCCAACTATCTGCTCAAAATGCTCGACAACATCATCACCATCAGCAAGATACAGGCAGGACTCATCAAAGTTGCGCCATCCAAATTCGACATAGTTTTTCTGGCCACATACATCTACCACTCATCTATGTCGCTCATTATGACCGACCCTGCCAAGCGCGGAAAGATCGAATACACACTCTCCAACAC
>JAZUEG010000430.1:0-6358 GCA_045640025.1 Bacteroidales bacterium | reverse complement strand
ATGATTGTAAGTGCCGACTTCTGAACGGGTGGCTTGCCGCAAGAGTCGCCGAGGGCTGCGATTTTCTCCTTGTTGGTGACTACCACGAATTTCCAAGGCTGCTTGTTCATGGCTGATGGAGCAGCCATTCCGGCCTTTACGAGGGCGTCGATCTTCTCCTTCTCGACAGGCTGATCGGTGAACTGACGGATTGATGTTCTGCTCATGATAACCTCCATTGCGGATGGCTCAGTGTTGGCTGGCTTGTCGCATGAACTGCCGTTGCCACATGAATTGAGGCCGAGGGCAATCATTGCGCTGGCGGCCAGGATAGTAAGTTTTTTCATTTTTTGGGGATTATTATTACTTTGTAGTAATATATTGACTAATAATTCCTCAAATGGTTTAATTATCCATTGTCCATTGTCCATTATCCATTATCCATTATCCATTATCCATTTTCTCTTACTTCATTCTCGCGTAATATACTATCACCGAGTGAGGCGGAATCTGGTTCATGTCGCCGATCAGGCCTTTGGCGTAGTGGGGTGGGAGAATCATCACCGCGCTGTCGCCGTGGCGGAATCTCTTGAAGGCTCGTGCCAGGCCGGGCTCCATCTCGCTGCTGCCGATTATGAGTTCCTTCTCGCCGTCGTCATGGGAGTTGTAGCACTCGGTGCCGTCAAGGAGCTCTATTCTGTAGTCGAGCGAAACCTTGGGGGCGGCGCTGAGGCTGTCGCCGCTGCCGTGGTCGAAGATTATGTATTTGAGGCCTCCCTCGCCGTCCTCCATCTGCCAGCTTCGGCGTCGGGCGTAGCTTTCTATGCGCTCGGCGTCCTCCTTCACGAGGTACTTGTTGGCCGCTATCAGATTCTCGTTGAAGATACTGTATTCGGTGTGTGCCTCCTCCTTCTTGACCTTGTAGCCTCCGCACGACATCAGCAGCATGACGCTGAGGATTATTATATAGTGTAATTTTTTCATAGGATTTTGGATATTTGTAAATGAGAAGGACGAACGTGCGTAAATTTAATATATTACACGCACGTCCGTGTGTCTCTACAAGCATATTTACACATTACGCTTTCATATCTTTCGTTACCTCCGGAAGGATGCTTACGAATCTCTTTACCACCGCGTCGATAGGCTTGTAGGATTTGCCTCCGGCCGCGTTGTCGTGTCCGCCGCCGTTGAAGTATTTCTCGGCTATGGTGTTTACCTTGAAATCGCCCTTGCTCCTGAATGAGCAGCGGATGATGCCGTCCCGCTCCATGAAGAATGCGGTAAACTTGACATCAGCTATACTGAGCGGAAGATTCACGAAACCCTCGGTATCGCCCACCTTGTAGCCGAACTTGTCGGCCTCGGCCTTGGTGAGGGCAATGTAGGCGGCGTGGTACTCAGGGAACACCACCATCTTCTGGCTGAGCACGTAGCCCATCAGGCGCATTCTGCCCTCGGTGTAGCAGTCGTAGATGTGGTGGATGATCTCGCTGCGGTCAAAATCGGACTCGGCAATCTCGCCGGCCACCTGGAATGTCTGCTTGCTGGTGCAGTTGAACTGGAAACAGCCGGTATCGGTCACCAGGCCGGTGTAGAGGCACTTGAGCGAGTTGATGCTCAGCTTGTAGTCCATGGCCTTGCAGAACAGGTACATCAGCTCGCAGGTGGCGGCCGCCTCGGGATGCGAGAACACGTATTTGCACAGTCCCTCCTGCGGATTCGGGTGATGGTCTATCATTATCTTCACGGCCTTGCTGTCCTCCAGCGCTTTCTGCATCTTGTCCACGCGCTGGGCGCAGTTGAAATCCAGTATGAAGATCATGTCAGCTGATAGCAATTTTTCTGGCGCGCCCTCATTTTCCCAGATCATTATTTCGTTGCAGCCCGGCATCCATTTAAAGGTGTCAGGAATATTGTTGGGAAGGATTATTGTGCAATCCTTGCTGTCTTTCAGATAGTTATACAGACCCAATGAGCTGCCGAGAGCATCGCCGTCGGGATTCATGTGGGCTGTTATCACAATCTTTTTAGCCGCTGATATGTCGGCTTTTACATCTTCGATAATTTTTTTTGAAAATATTTCCATTATATTATTGTTAATGTTATTTCTATTTTATACTTTTGCATCGCTAATAAAACGCAAATATAATATAAAAAATATAATTATTACACTAAAATGGCAGGAAATCACACCTTAATGCTCATTAAACCGAACGCTGTAAAGAACGGTTACGCACACAACATTTTCCTTGAGGTTCACGACGCTGGCTTCAAGATTCTCGCACAGAAGAAGTTGCAGCTCTCTAAGAACGAGGCTGAGGCTTTCTATTATGTACACAAAGGCAAGCCTTTCTTCAATTCTCTCGTAGAGTTTATGACCTCTGGTCCTATCTACGCTGCAGTTCTTGAGAAGGAGAACGCTGTAGCTGAGTGGAGAAAGCTTATGGGCGCTACCGATCCAGCCAAGGCTGAGGAAGGCACCATCCGTAAGAAATACGCTGAGAGCATGGAGCACAATGCCGTTCACGGCTCAGATTCCGACGAGAATGCCCTCAACGAGATTTTCTTCTACTTCTCGGCCCGCGAGATTGTAAACGCTGGTGGCGACATCTACCAGATTCACAACATCGTAAAGAAGTAATCCAACTTCGGTTTAAGACTAAGAATTTAAGCTCCAAGTTTTTCTTGCGAAAAAGTTGGGGCTTTTTTCATAATATGAATACTTGTTTGCATACCAGATGTTTGCTATTAGCTGCACTGATACTCACTGCCATACCCAAGGTTTCCATTTCGCAGAGTATCAGCTGGGTAGATAGTGTTTTCAGCAGTATGACTCCCGACGAGAGGCTCGGTCAGCTTTTTATGGTGGATGTATCGAGCACCTGGAGCGCCGACAGCAAATTTCTCCGAAAGGCCGAATCGTATATCGACGAGTGCCACATAGGCGGCGTGATTTTCTTCTATGGCGGCCCTTGCAGGCAGGCCAATATGCTGAATGCGTTTCAGCAGAGAAGCAAAATTCCGCTCATGGTGGCCCAGGACGCCGAATGGGGGCTCTCGATGAGACTCGACAGCGTGCCCAAGTATCCGCGCAACCTCTGCCTCGGCGCCATCAAGGACGATGGTATCATAAGGGACCTGGGGCGCGAGATGGGGCGCGAGTGCAGGCGTCTGGGTGTGAATATCGATTTTATGCCGTGCGTGGACCTCTACGACAATTTCGCAAATCCCGTAATCGCCAACAGGAGTTTCGGTTCGGGAAAGATGAATGTGGCGCGCAAGGGCACTAATATAATGCTCGGAATGCAGCACTGCGGTGTGCTCACCACGGCCAAGCATTTCCCGGGACACGGCAATACGAGTGTGGATTCGCACGAGGCACTGCCGGTAATTCTGGATTCGTACCGCACTATCGATACTCTGGATATGTACCCATTCAAGGCTCTCATAAAATCTGGCATTCAGGGAGTTATGGTAGGCCATCTGCTGATACCGGCCATTGTGGGAGCTAATGACAAGACTCCGGCCAGCATCTCACGTAAGGTGATAGGCGGTGTGCTGATAGATTCGCTCGGTTTCGACGGCCTCGTTTTCACCGACGCTCTCCAGATGAAGGGTGTCTGCAAGGACTATCCCGGAGGAGAGGTGGAGCTGATGGCGTTTGAGGCCGGTGTCGACGTCTTTCTGATGCCGGCTGATTGCAAGAAATCTTACCAGTATCTGCTGGATGCGCGCGACAATGGCCGTATCTCGCAGGACGAGATAGACCGCAAGTGCCGAAAGATTCTGATGGCAAAATACCGTATGGGGCTCCACAACTGGCAGCCGGTAAATACCGAAACTCTCCACAGGGACCTCAACAGCGGATATTCGCAGAAGCTGCAGCGCAGGATTATGGAAAATGCCGTTACGCTCATCAAGAACGATTCGTCGCTGCTTCCGCTCAGGAATCTTGCCGAGAGGCGCATAGCTGTTGTTACGGTGAATGCCACCGGCGAGGGCGATGTTTTTGAGTCCACTTTTTGTCGATACACCAATAATGTTGATATTTTCAGAATCAAGAAAACGGCATCTGCCGCCGAGTTCAATAAGCTGAAAGCGAGCCTTGCAGGTCACGATGTGATAGTATTGGCCCTGCATACCGGCAATCCGTATCCGTCGTCGTTCGGCACTCCGGCTCCCCTGGTGGATTTTGTGAATTCTTTAGCTGATGGCGATGCCAGACTGGTGGTTGACGTGTTCAATTCGCCCGTGGCTCTCACACGTATTAGCTGCCATGAAAAACTTGCGGCCATTGTGGTTTCGTATGAGGATACCGAGCTTGCCCACGATGTATCAGCTAATATGATTCTGGGCGGTCTTCCGTTCCTGGGTCAGCTGCCGGTATCTCTCGGACCTCTGTTTCCCGAGGGTAAGTCTATAGTTACCAAGGCTTTGATTAAGAAAAAAGATTGATAAGATATGTATGAACAACTACTTCAGCTGGATGATGTGCGTCTGAATTTCGGCAACAACGGATCGCTGATACTCAGCATTGTTCAGGCATTTGTGATGTTTGGAGTTGCGCTTGGAATCAGGCTCGGCAACTTCAAGACCGCGTTTCGGAAACCCAGGGCTGTTATCACGGGATTCTGCTCGCAGGTGCTGGTATTGCCGGCTGTCACTTTTATGCTTGTGTTCGTTTTCCGCGATTATCTATCGGTGACTGTGGCTCTGGGCGCTATACTGGTGTCGTGCTGTCCCGGCGGAAATATCTCGAATTTCATATCATCGGTATCGCGCGGAAATATTGAGCTGTCGGTATCGCTCACGGCCATTTCCACTGTATCAGCTGTAATGATTACGCCGCTAAATTTCACATTCTGGGGCAATCTCTTTATCTCTCAGAGCGATCTTGTGAGGGAGCTCGAGATTCCTATTTCACAGGTGTTTTTCACCCTGTTTTTCATCATCGGACTTCCGTTGGCGCTGGGAGTGTCGTGCGCGAGGTTTCTGCCCGGTTTTACGCGCAGGATAGCCAAGCCGATACAGTATATTTCCATGATTATTTTCATGGGAATGGTGCTGATAGCATTTGCGGCCAATTTCGATTATTTCTGCCAGTATATCAAATACATTCTCATAATAGTATTGGTACACAATGCGATGGCTTTTGCCTCGGGATTTTTCCCGGCCAAGTGGATGGGCCTGCATCCGCGCGACTGCCGTACCATAACTATAGAGACCGGTATTCAGAATTCTGGCCTGGCATTGATGCTGATATTCAATCCTGCCATTTTTCCCGAGGATCTCAAGACCGGCGGAATGGCGTTCATGGCGGCCTGGTGGGGCGTTTGGCACATAATTTCGGGCCTTGGCCTCAGCGCTTTGTGGAATTGGAACAGACGGATTACTTATAATAAATTGAAAACACAACGAGATTACTAACCTATGGCTATTAAATTTACTAATCTTGAGGATCCCGACTGGATGTATGGTCTGGCGAAGCTTTTTCCTTCGTTTGTACACAACCATATTTTCTACAAGAAGGTTTACTCTCAGGGACTTGAGAATATACCCGAGGACGGCGCGGTGATTTTTGCGCCCAATCATCAGAACGCCCTGATGGATGCGCTGATATTGATGAGCCTCAAAAACTGGCAGCCCGTATTCATGGCCCGTGCGGATATTTTTGCAGGCCAGCTAATGCGCAGGTTTTTGTACTTCTGCAAGATACTTCCCATATTCCGTATGAGGGACGGCCGCGACTCGCTCAAGGAAAACGATGCCGTATTCCAGAAGGCCGTGGAGGTGCTCCGCAAGCGCCGATATCTTGTAATCTATCCCGAGGCCAGCCACAAGGGCATCAGGAAGCTGAGACCATTGAAAAAGGGAATCACCCGTATTGCCTTTATGGCCGAGGAGGCCAGCAATTATACCCTCAATGTCAAGATTGTGCCTGTGGGCATCAATTATCAGGATTATTACTCGTTCCGCACCAATGTATTCATCAATTTCGGCAAGCCCATAAGCGTGGAGGAGTACCGCGAGCAGTATCTCGAGAATCCTCAGAAGGCTCATGTGGAGCTTGTGCAGCGGATATCTGCCGATCTCAGCACTTTGATTATTGATATCAAGGACAGCGAAAACTATGATAATTTTGAGATTGCGCGCGAGATTTATGCACCTATGATAGTGCGCCGCGACGGCAAACTGGTAAACAATTTCAAGAACCAGATTATAGCCGGAAAGCTTGTGGTTCAGAAACTTGACAATCTCAAGGACAAGGATCCCGAGGCTTTTGACGAGCTGAACGGATATCTGAAACAGTACCGCGAGTTGCTCAGCTCAGAGAATCTCTCCGACCGTATTGTGAGAATAAAGTTCAAGATAGGAG
>JAZUEG010000429.1:0-2480 GCA_045640025.1 Bacteroidales bacterium | reverse complement strand
CCGACTTTAAGCCCAAGGTGAGGATGATACAGAAATCGCTGAACGGCGCGCTTATGCCAGAGGAACTTGACCAAAAAATTTTTAAACAGAACTATTAAAATGTTAGATATATTATTGCAAACAATTGAGGATGTCAAGATATTCAACTTCAACCTCATAGATTTCAACGACTTTGGAAAACTGTTGTTCCGATTAGGATTCAACACCATAGTGATATTCGTGCTCATCAAGCTGATATACGACAAGGGCACAGGCCGCAAGGAGTTCGTATTCACATACTTTGCGCTGGGCACGGCCATCTTCCTGCTCTGTTTCCTCCTGGAGGGCGTAAAGATAGAGCTTGGATTCGCGCTGGGACTTTTCGCAGTATTCGGAATCCTGAAATACCGCACCGACCCGGTTCCCATCAGGGAGATGACATATCTATTCGTAGTAATAGGCATAGCGGTGGTAAACGCACTGGCCAACAAGAAGGTAAGTTTTGCCGAGCTGGCCGTAACCAACGGAGCGGTGCTGCTGTGTGTGTATCTGCTGGAAAAATACCTGATACGAGGCGAGGGACATCTCGACATAGTATATGAGCGCATAGAGAATGTGAAGATGAACAGCCGTGATACCATGAAGGCCGATGTGGAGAAACGCACTGGACTCAAGATCAAGAGAATAGACATCCTGAGAGTCGATTTTCTGAAAGACATCGCCCTGCTGAGGGTATATTACGACAAGAAGGACAACATGCCAGCCACAACCGCCAATGCAGAAAAAGATGAGAAATAGATTATCAGCTGTAATGCTGCTGATGGCGATAATGCTGTGCGGCGGCAGCGCAATGGCCCAATCCCAGACCAAGGCCGAAAACAGGACCCTGATGTATCTGGGAGCTGGCCTCAATAAGGACTTCAGCAAGAAACTGCAGGCCGGTATCGACCTGGAAGGCAGATTCTGCGGATCCAAGAAGACACAGGACATACTTCTGACCCCATCGATAGAATACTCGGTAATAAAGTTTCTGTCGGTGGGCGCAGAATACAGAATAGGCTACAGCCACGAGCAGAGCCACGACGGAGAATGGAGCGGCCGCCTGGGCCTTGCGGCCAAGGCGAAGGCAAGCCCCGGAAACCTGAAAATGGAGGCCCGGGCCAAATACTGCAACTACTCCGAGGACTATGAGGACGAGGGCAATCTACAGTACCTGAGAACCAAACTGGAGATTGGATTCAAGATCAAGAGCATCAAGATAACTCCATACTTGAGCTACGAATGGTTTTACAACATATCGAGGGGCCTTGTGGACAAGGACCGCTACACATTCGGACTCAAGAAAAAGATCAACAAGCGAAACTCTGTAGGTTTTGAATACATGCTGGAAGAAAAATTCAACCGCGGACCCAACAAACGCGACATCAACAAGAATATATTCGCCTTCAGCTACCAGTACACAATTCCTCAAGCCAAGAAAAGCGCCGACTAACCCCAAAAGGTGACCAAAAGGTTGGCGCAATAATAATAGGAAAATATGTCGCACAAGACAGAAATAACACAAATAGACTTAGTATAAACAGAAACTCTCAATTACAATTATGAGATGCATAGCAATTGACAAGGATGCCAAGGCACTTAAACAGCTTTGCGCATACATCGAAAAGGAGGCCAACATGGATTTGGCCGCCAAGTTCGACAACATTCAGGAAGCGCAGAACTATCTCCAGAGCGAGAAAAATGCCGTACAAGTGATTTTCGTAGAGGCCGACATGCCGGGCACAAGCGGTGTGGAGCTTTCGAAATCGCTTATGGACAATCCTGCAGTGGTGATAGTATCCGAAAACAAAAACTCAGCCTACGATGCCTACAAGGCAGGATGCGTGGACTATCTGCTGAAACCATATTCTTACGAGGATTTCAAGCAGGCTGTCGACAAGGCCGCCAAGCACGTTAAGGCAATGGAGTCGTTGATGGCTGGAGAGGCACGCTCGCCCAAGTTCGTGAACAACGGCAAGTTCATTTTCATCAAGAGCGAATACAAGGTGATGAAAATCAACCTCGACCAGATCAAATACGTGGAGAGCATGCGCGAGTATGTAAGATTCCACATCGAGGACAGCCGCCCGATAATGAGCCTGCTCACCATAAAGGCCGTGGAAAACTATCTGCCAAAGGACCGTTTCATGCGCGTACACCGCTCATATATTGTAAATCTCGACAAGATCAACATCATAGAGCGTGCCCGTATTGTATTTGATGGCGATACATTTATTCCTATCAGCGAGCAGTACAAGGAGAAATTCCAGGCATACCTCGACCAGAATTTTGCCCAGTAAGCAGAGAGAGAATCCTCCAGTTATTTATCTATCATAATTAAAACAAAGAGCCCCGCGCCACATGATGTAGGCGCGGGGCTCATTTTTTTATTTTATCTCAGCTAATGCCCGGAGGCATAGCCGTGATTATCCGCGGATAGCTACGATACCTGGGAGCTGCTT
>JAZUEG010000428.1:0-4709 GCA_045640025.1 Bacteroidales bacterium | reverse complement strand
ACAACAGTATCAAATACGAGGTTTCGCAGAAGTTCGACTGTTTTATGGAGAAGGCTGATGAGATTATTGGCCGTGCCTGCGAATTGGTTGAAAATCTTGAACCTCAGTTTGTCCACAATGATTTTCAGATGGGAAACATTCTCTTTGAGGGTGACGCGATTTCGGGAGTCCTTGATTTCGAGGACCTTAGTCAGGGCTTCTATGAGATCGACGCGATTTTCTCGGCTTTCAGAATCGCCAAGTCCAACGGCTCGGAAACCAAACTCGAAATCAACCGTAAGGCTTTCGAGACTTTTCTCAATAAGGTTGATAATGGTCAGGTAATCAGCACTTACCGAAGCGAGACGTATGAATTTTGGCTCTCGTTTTTTGCCCTGCGCGAATCTTTCCGCTATATGATAAGCGCCATCAACAAGGTTGATGTTATGCGCCTCGGCATCGGTTTTATGCCGTGTTTCTTGCAGGTGGCAAACTACAACAGCAGTGTCAGCCCCCAAAAGCGTTCGCTGATAATGCTCCGTAATTATGAGGTGCCTGATGTTTGCGAGTTGGAACGTATTGAGAATGAGAACGATGAACTTGTTTTCGTACAGTTGCTCTCGCCCGATTTCCCTTGCAACAATTCGATATCCGCTCAACGTGATTATCTGAAATCCAACCTTAGAAAACCATTCTACATTTTCCCTGTTTTCAAGGATGATATTCCTGATTTTAGGCTGGAAATGAGAATGAGGCAACTATCGCCGGCTTTCGGTGAGATTGTCAGGCCGAGGGTTCATAATATCTTGCCGTCGGCCGACACAAAAAAACGTGCGGTGGCCATCACACGGGCTCAGCCCTTTCATCTCGGACACTTGGAAATGATTGAGAGAGTGATAGATAACTATGACGAACTGATTATAGTAATCGCGAGCGCCGAGGAGGCTTTCTCGGAACGGAATCCGTTGACGGCTGGGCAGAGGATGGAGATTGTGAGGGCAAGCATCAGGGAGAAACCTTATGCCGACAAGGTTTGGATTTTTCCCGTGCCGTGCAACCGTTTTGTGGCGGAGAATATGCTGGAACTCAGGCTCTTGTGTCCTGATTTTCAGACTGTGGTTTCCACAAATCCCGTGCATCAGAGGATGGCGGAATATGCGGGCCTGGTTTACGATTCGCCCGAGGTGAAATCCACCGTGCGCGCCACCACAATCCGTGAGTATGCGGACAGCCTTTTGCCGATAGACGGGATGGCGACAAGCGAGGCAGAGAATTTATTTCTGAAATATTTTTAGGTAGAATAATATGAAAATTCTTATAATAACCGTACCAGAGAAGGGACACGTGAATCCTTTGATAGGAACTGCGCAAGAACTTGTGAATCAGGGTGCTGAGATTGCGTTTTTTGCTCAGCGCGATATTTCGGACCAACTTATAAATGCCGGAATCCACTGCAAATGCTACACTCCCGGCAAGAATGCGCCCGAGTTTGTGCTTCCCGACGAGTTCGTGACAAGCGGTGAGGTTTTCGCCCAAAAGGTGAACGACAAAATGTGGCTGAGGCGCTGGATAAAGACTTTGCTCATCGACTGCGCCGAGGGTCAAAAGCCTGGCATTGAGGCTACTATAGATGAGTTTAAACCTGACGTTCTGGTCTGCGATCCGCTCTCGTATGCTGGCGCCATTGTGGCCGAGGAGCGCGGGATGCCTTGGGTGGGCATCAGCAACTCGCTGAATCCCGTGGTGCCCGATAGTTGGTCTTGCGACCTCATTGAGACTCTTAGAATTTACGACGCCGAGCGTAAGGCGCTGTTTGTAAATAGCAAACACGATATCAGATTCAAGAGTTCGGATGTGATTTCGCCGTATTTGAATATCGTTTTCACGAGCGAGGAATATGCTCCGAGGGCGCTTTCGGGCAACGATTTCTCGCATTACGTGGGCGCGCCGTTCAGGATGGGGGATTTCCGACGTGGCGACGAGACCGATTTCCCGTTCCACAAAATCAACCGCGACAAAAAAGTGGTTTATATGAGTCTTGGAAGTCAGTTGTATTACAATCCGATTTTGTTCGAGACTGCGTATCAGGCGCTTAAGTGTATGAATGTTCAGTTGATTTTCTCTGTGAACGAACTTTGCACCGATGATTTCAAGAGCCGTTTTCCAGCGGACAGCATTATCTGCAAGTACGTTCCGCAGTTGGAGATTCTGCCGTATGTTGATTTGATGATCAGTCACGGTGGCGCCAACTCAGTGATTGAGGCTCAGACATTTGGCGTGCCGTTGGCCCTGTTGCCGATATGCAACGATCAGCATCTTCAAGCGCAGTTTATGCAGAATGCCAAGGCTGGAATCGTGCTCGATCCCAAGAATCCTGATGCCGACCTCTGGCGCAAGGCGTTTGCGCAGTTGCTGGACAGGGATTCGGAATATTACCGGAAGGCTCAGATGATAAAGGCTGATTTGCAACGACTTGGTGGTCCCAAGAAAGTTGCTGAGTTGATAATGGGAATATTGGAACGCAGATGACACAGATTTGGCGGATTTTCACAGATTTTTTTTAACAGCGCTGATCCGCTCAATCTACGAAATCCGCGTTCTATTAAAACAAAAACTATGAAAAAGATTCTGTACGTATCGCCACACCTTGATGATGCTTTGTTGAGTATGGCGCAAAATATTAAAAATGAGATAGATAACGGCGAGGAGGTTGCTGTGGTGAGCGTTTTCACCGAGGGCGATGCCGTGAGAGCCGATTTTTATGAGAAGCGTCGCTGTGATGATATCCGCGCGCTTACGGCCATTGGCGCTAAGTATCAGCACCTTGGGATGGTGGATTCGTATTTCCGTGGATTGGGATATTGCAATTATTCAACAATTATGTTTCATTCCGAAGTTGCTGAGACAGAGTTGTTTGACGCAATTTTCGTCAGCATCAGCAAACTGATAAAAAATTATGATATCTGCTACTTTCCGCTTGGCGTGGGCGGACACGTTGACCACAATATCGTGTTCCGTTGCGCGGAAAAACTGATGCCGAAATTTGCCGACAAAATCGATTTCCGCTTCTATGCCGATATGCCTTACTGTATGCTTGATGGCAACGTCGATATCAGAATTTGGCAGACCTTCGGTATTAAGCCTCAGCAGGTTAGCATAAAACCTCTGCTCGAGAACGATTATTATTTCTTGCAAAATTATTGTTCAGATGTAGCAGACTCTAAGTCTTCTGCAAGCGAGTTTGCCAAGGAGGTGGACGCATTTTCTCAGGGTCGGCTAACTCTAAAAAACGACTACTTCCCCGTAAGGATTCCCGTGAAATTCGACAAGGCCGAACTCCTGAAAAATTATGCGAGCGAGGTGGAGGATTTGTTTGGCGAGCGTACCGAGCAGGCTTTGGGCGACGAATGTTATTTTATGTTCCGAGCCAAGAATAGTGTACATTATCTGCGCAACGATTTTTCCGATGTCAAGAATTATTGCGCCCGGATTGAGAGCGATTGCAAGGGGACTCGACTTGTGACCGATGCGATATTTTTCGACGACAACACTCTTCCGATTTACGATCAGGTTTATTTCCTTTTCGAGAAACTCAGGGTCTTGGGCTGTATGTACAATCTTAATCCTCAGGGATTTAAGAACTCGTTTCAGGCAGAGGATATTTTCGAGGCAGAAGTTTTTTATCCAGCTGATGGCGAGGATAATCATGCCTTCCTCAAGAGGTTTGTACCCCGACTTGTGGCGCCAAACTGCGAGTTGAGATTCACGCCGAGCACCGACGCAAAATTAGGAATATCAGCGAATTTCCAACTGAAATCCGTTGAGACACCGTCGGGAAAGAAGTATCAGCAAAACGAAAATGGACTGATACAATGCGAGAGTTTCGAGGTGCACATTTCGGAGCATTGCAACCTGAGGTGTGTGCAGTGTTGCAACGTGTCGCCATTCAACAAGCCGAAGTTTTTGGCGGTGGAAGATGTTGATAATCAGTTTAGTTTCCTTAGGAAGCACCTGAATCCCGATGTGATAAAGATTTCGGGAGGCGAGCCGTTGCTGAATCCTCAACTTGGCGACATTATCGGCAAAATCAAGGAGATTTTTCCTGATACTCCGCTCCGTATCACCACCAACGGCTTGCTTATCAACAGGTTGCCCGAAGAGACTCTCGCCCGTCTGGATCAACTTTGGGTGAGCAATTACAGTTCGATGCCGAATCCCCCAAAGAATATCGAGCGCATTTTCGCCCTTGCCCGCAAGTACGAGATTGTGCTGAATATCAAGGATGTAACGGAGTTCAGCAGTGTTTTGCCTAAAACTGTCCTCAGCCCTACCGAGGCCGAGGATAGTTTCAGAAACTGCTGGATGCGTCATCGCTGTCTTATGATCAGGAACGACCGTTTCTATAAGTGCACCCGTGCGGCGTATATTGATGATTATCTGCGCACTACGCAGAATCTCGCAACCGATTTCAGCATCAGGGACGGAATCCCGCTATCAGCAGAAAACTTCAATGAGAAGGCGTTGGAGTTGCTGAACGGAGACACGCCGATAGATAGTTGCGTGTATTGCCTGGGGAACACGGGCGGCAGTTTCAGGCAGAGGCAGATGGAGAGGTGAACTTTTATTTCTCAAAAAAAATATTCCTGAAAACATTTGGCGATGTCAAATATTCTCCATACCTTTGCGATGTTGATAGAAGGACTATTAATGAAAATTTAACACAAAATTAT
>JAZUEG010000427.1:0-2345 GCA_045640025.1 Bacteroidales bacterium | reverse complement strand
CCTACACGTGTGCAGTATGCCTTGAAAATACCGAACACCTCGCCTATCTTCTGTGGAGCCACGCCCATACCGGTACAAGCGCCGGCGCAGATAGTGTTGCTTGATGTTACAAATGGATAAGTACCAAAGTCTATATCGAGCATTGTGCCCTGTGCGCCCTCAGCTAATACACTCTTATTCTCGGCAATCTTCTCGTTTACATACATCTCGCTGTCGATAAACTCAAACTGCTTGAGGCACTCAATGCCCTCAAACCAGCCCTTGGTGAAATCCTCAAGGTTGAATTCTGTATAGCCGAGGCTGTATATCTCGCGGAGGTGCTTCTTGGTGAGCTCCTCGAATTTCTGCTGGAAGTTAGGAAGAAGGATATCGCCTACGCGGAGACCATTGCGGCTGATCTTGTCGGTGTAGGTAGGTCCTATGCCCTTGAGAGTAGAGCCAATCTTCGACTTGCCCTTAGCTGCCTCGTTGGCGGCATCGAGCACGCGGTGAGTTGGCAGAATGAGGTTGGCACGCTTGGCGATCTTGAGGCAGTTCTTGATCTCAGGATTCTGGGCGCTTATCACATCAATCTCGCTCTTGAAGATGGCTGGATCGAGCACTACGCCGTTGCCTATGATATTAACGGCACCGTCGGTAAAGATACCCGAAGGGATGGTGTGAAGTACAAACTTCTTGCCAGAGAACTCAAGGGTGTGTCCTGCATTGGGACCGCCCTGAAAACGAGTTACAATGTCATACTTTGGGGCAAGCACGTCAACGATTTTGCCTTTGCCTTCATCACCCCACTGAAGGCCTAATAATACGTCTATTTTCATTTTGTATTTATAAAATGTTTAATATATTTCAGTTTTAGTATAGTATAGCTGATGTCATTTCAGCTTCTTGACAGCGCACTGCGGACAGAGGCCGTAAATGTAAATCCTGTGCGAGAAAATCTCGAAATTGGTGGATGCGGCTGCCGCATCGTCCAGGTCAGGAATCTCGAAATCATCAAACTCTGCCACCTTTCCGCACTGAACGCAAATTACATGATTATGTCCGCGTCCTATATTGCGCTCGTATGACGCACGCGCGGTATCAAAATCGTGACGGATTACGAGTCCGCTGGCCGTCAAAACCTCCATTGTATTGTAAATTGTGGCCTTACTGAGCTTGTATCCGGCATCAGTAATGCGCTTGTATAGCCAGTCGATATCAAAATGCTTGTCGGTCTTGTATATCTCGTCAAGTATCAGATATCTTTCCGGTGTCTTTCGCATCTTGTTGGTTGATAGATACTTATCCAACAACCTCTTGGGAGATAGCTCCTCCAATCCTTGTATCATTTTCGTTATTTTTTCAGTGTGTAAAATTACCTTTTGTTTTTTTCAATAAAAAATATATACCTATTAAAATTTCAATTATTTTTGCAAAAATTTTTTAAATAATTGATAATAGATATGTTACCAGAATTTTTATTAGCCGACAATGAGCGTGAGACACCCGATATGTTTTACGTGGTGCACACCTCAGAGCCCAAATTCATCGCGCAGTTCGATTCCGAGGATTTCCAGAAACGACTGTCAGTAACCTGGATCGACCAGAAGCCATCCCCCGACGAGGTAATGAAACTCATGCGCCGCGCCGAGGAATTCTTCGAGTCAAATTTTCCAGACATTGAGGAGGATCTTTAATTCTCCTTTATCAAAATCTTGCCGTCGCTCTCCACAATCTCTCCCGATTGTGTGAGAGTTGCGATGGCTTTGTCGATATTCTGCAACACCTTGTCGCCCAGACGGCTGAAACCAAGATTCTTGGAAGTGCTGCGCCTGAGGTCGTCGGGCGGAAGCGCCATCTCGGTCTGCAATACGTACTTTACAGCGTTGATGTATTCCACAGGCGGAATCTCGTTGCACTCGCGGGTGTCGTCGGTGCGGAAAGCCTTGAAACTTGCCGGCTCCTGATCCTTTCTCCAGAATACTATTGCATCGTTGGCGGTGCTTGTGCGCAGGTCCACGGTACGCAGAATGGTATCGTATACCGCGGCCACGGCATTTGATATACGGCTTATTCCCCAGGCAGCTAATACGCGTTTCTGGAGGTAGTCAGCTAATATAGGTGCCTCTGCATCAATCACCTGCATTATCTGCTGCTTGATTTTCTGGGCATTCTTGGGATTTGTGAAATCGCCAGCGCCCTGTCCCAGCTGAGGAATCTCCACCGGCTTGTATACCAGTTTCTGTATTGCATTGGGATTATTGAACATGCCAGCTGATAGCGTATCAGCTGCCACCTCCTCCATCTTGATCTTTTTTTTCTTTTTCTCAGGCTCGGGCTCAGATGGATTCTTGGCCTTCTCGATG
>JAZUEG010000426.1:0-6571 GCA_045640025.1 Bacteroidales bacterium | reverse complement strand
TTGATAAGTACACTGACGAAATGATTGCCGAAATACAGAAAAAAATCAACAACAGGCCTCGGAAAAAATTAAATTTCGAGACCCCAAAAAAGATGTTTTTCGCTCATTTTAAATAATTGCACTTGAATGTTGAACCTACGCCGTTGCAAAGATAACGAGATTTTTTGATTTTGAAAATTATTTTCCTATCTTTGCAACGCTTAAATGCTTCTTGCATAGCCGAAGGCGACGCGATAACTTCAAGTTTAGCCGGGGGACAAGGTGTAATGCCTCGTTTGGGTAAGGAGGATTACGGTCCTCCTTTTTGTTTACTGCTTGGTAATTACTTTCCTGACGTAATTTTATCCCAGCAGTCTTTCGCATCCTCAATGGGATTCGTGAATGCTTTATGATTTTTGGTCTCGACCTCAGATTCTCCCTTCAGCCATTTTAGTTTGAAGCAAGCTGGACCATTAGGGCTGATTTCTTTCGTACGTGAATAATCGTTCCAATACCATTCATGAGATTGATATAAGAGATCAATAACTTCTTGTTGCGAGAGAATGTAGAAATTATATTTATCAGCCTGACTTCCATCTACAAATACCCAAGGACCGACTATTCTTTGAGAAAGGTAACTCTTGTCGCGAGCCTGCTCAATGTTCAAGCCGGCATTGAAATATCCTGTACTGTTGAACTTTACTTGTATAAAGTAAGTTTTCAGCGTATCAGGTATCACTGCCAGAAGGTCGTATGACTTTGTGTTGTTTATCGACATATTTGCCATAAAAACATCAAGGCCATATTCCAATAGTTTTGAGGCCACAAGGTGCTCTCCAATAGCACCTTTTTGATTTTTTGAAAGATTCTTTGCCATTTTAATTATAGTTTTTTATTAATATTTCCAGTTCAAATCAATCACCACAAACTCGTTTTTTCCCAGTTGTATTTTGCCTTATACGAATAGTTTGAGAAACTTTCTTCGGGGTGGCTGCGCCAATGTGTGCGCTCTATTTTATCAAGGATTGAGTCGTTGAGAAGATAATCCTTGCTGATAATCCACTCGCTGCGTCTGAAGTCCTTGTCGTACTCATACGACTCCTTCAGACAGAGTTCGAGTTCTTCTGAGAGAAGCTGTACGAGTTCTTCTTTTTCGAGGCATTTTACCCTGTTGCATAATGGGGTGCGCTCGTCAAATATACCTCCTGTCATCAGCTGGCCAAGATAAATAAGAATGGCCTTCTGTATCTCCCTGCGGTACATCGGCTCATGGCAATCGGCGTATTCTTGGATTACCTGATACAGATTGCCACCGTTATGCACGAAGCCTGCGAGCGAGAGCAGTTTGTATTCAATGGTATGGTCCCACCACTCGTTGCCAAGTGTGTCCCAATATTCCCTCATCCCGATACAGGATGCGTATCTGTCCAACGGTGTATCAAATGGAATTGAATTCATCATTAATCCTCCTTGTTATATTTGTTCCACAATTTATTAATAATCTCTGCCATTTTCTTACGAAGCCACTTAGGCTCAAGCACTTCCAATTCTTCACGATGCCATAGAAGTTCCTGCTGAAAATCGAACGAAGGCCTCACACGCACCTTGAAAATGCTGTAATTTTCGTTGCGTTCTATTTCCTGCTGAGCGTCGCCCTGCATCAGCGGAAGTGCCCTGATATAGTTGGCCTGACCAGCTCCCACTTTCAATACCACGTCCTCAACCTCTTCCTCCTCGGTTACAATGCCGAAACATCCGTCGAAATACTCCTTGGGGTCGAAGTCTTTGGGATATATAAACGTCTCGCTTGTAATGTTCAGTTTCAGTATTCTGTCAAGGCAGCACCTGATATTCTCGCCCGTACTGCACGAACGGCCCACCATATACCAGCGCTGACGGAAAAGCTTCACGCACAATGGCATTGCATTGTATTCGTTGGTCTCCTTGGTCTCGTAACTGTATAGAGAGAATTGTACCGTTAGGCTCTTCTTCATCGCGTCAATTATCGGTCCCAGATATTCGCGTCCGCTTGGTATCTCGTCAATAAGGATTCTGTCCTTTATCGACTTGCTCTCGCTCAGTGAGTTGGCCACCGAATAGGTGTTGAGAAGCCATTTCTCCACACGGTTGTTGTCTCGCCTCAGGTCGTCGGCATTTCTAATATAATATCGGCAAGGACTCTCGTTCCTGTTGCATTCGATATCAAGTCCAAAAGTGTCAGCGATTTTCAGTTTCCATTTCTGAAAAGTACGTTTCAGCATATCAGCTCCATTGCTCAGGTCCTGATTTGCCTTCCATCTGCTGTTGAGTTCCTCAAATGTGATACCGCCAACGCTATTGTTGATGGTTTCCACAATCCAGACTAATTTGTTGGTTTGGTTAAGTGCCATATCTTTGTTATTTTGACACAAAGATAACAAAACTGAGCGCCTTTTATGGGCCTAATTAGGACTTTTTTTGAAAACAAAAAGATTTTCGACAGGATTTTTATTATATTTGCGCCAAATTAATCAATAAAATACCAAAACATGAGACGCTTTTTTTCTACATTAATCCTCATTCTTGCCGTGGCTGTGGCAATGGCGCAGGATGAGCGTTCCTGGTCACGCAGGTTTTACGCCGCGTTCGATCCCGAGATAGGATTTTACTCATCCAAGGGCAAGATTCATCAGGATACCACTAATAAGCATTTTCTGCTTGGATTTCATCTTGAGGGAGGTCCGGTAATCGACTTGCGCAACGGATCTTCCATGTCGCTGGGCGCCACTGTGGGTGTGCCGTTGGGATTCTTTGACTACGATGGCTGCTGTGGTGTGCTTCATCCGTTCGAGATAGGCGCTCAGGCACTGTACACTGCGCCTAATGGCATTACATTTGGAGGTGCTATGGGCTTGCGTTTCTGGTTCAAGACCTTCTCCGTTTCGGAATGGTTTTCAGGTGAGGATGGAGAGCAGTGGAAGGAGAATTTCTATTCCCATTCCCGAAGCAATTACTGGGGCCTCCGCCTGGGATACACTCTCCGCAACGAGTACATGAGAATACTCCTAAAGGTGGGGTATTGCGATGGCATAAATGTGGGCCTGTCTTGCGCGGTGGGCTGTTTCTGATATGCCGGCATGTCACTGCTCATTGATGCCAAACCCCTCTTGTACGTAATTATCGAGGCTTTGGCACACCGCGGCGGAAAACCGTTTGCCTATCCCCACGCATTTCCCCCATGTGTCGGCTGATATCAGCGCTTCTTCCGATTCAATGCCGTAATGTATCAGCGCGTAGATAAATCCGGCGTTGAAGTTGTCGCCGGCGCCGATGGTGCTTACGGTCTGAATTTTCTCGGTTTCGTATGAGTAATGGTTCTCGCCGGAATACACCTCGATGGTCTTGTCGGCCTGGGTGCAGATGAAGTTCTGGCAGAGAGGCTTTATGTGATTGTGGAAAACCTCGTCGGGATTGTCGGTGCCGAAGAGATAGCGGAAATCGTCGGCCGAACCGCGGACAACGGTGCTCCAGCGGCAGTTTTGCTCAATATTGGGCATCACCTCGGGAATCTCGTGAATGTGGCTCTTCCTGAAATTGATATCGTAGAAAAGTATCGCACCCGCATCGTGAGCGGATTTCAGAAGCCTTGCCATCAGCTCCCTGATTTTGGGATTGATGGCGAAAAAAGATCCGAAGAGCACAATGTCGCCTTTCTGAAAATCGAATCCGTTGACTGACTGCATATTGGCGGCTCCGTGATTTTTGTAGAACTCGTATTGCGCGTCGTTGTTGTCGTCAAGAAAGGCCATTGAGAGGTGTGTCTGAGTGCCGGGATTCCTGACCACGCCGTCGGTGGATATGTGGTTGGCTTTCATAAAGTTGACCACGAGGTCTCCGATATGGTCGTCGCCGGTTTCGGTTATCATCTTTATGCTAACCTCGGGATATTTCACTCCAATTGTGCGCCCAAGGCTGATGAGCGCGTTGAAGGAGCTTCCCCCGGGAACCGCTTTCTGTGGCTGGTCGTTCTTGAAAATCACGTCGAGAATTGTCTCGCCAATGCCGATAATTCGTCTCATAGTTTTTAAGAAAAGCTAATATAAAAATCCCCCAGAGCAACAGAGCGTCCACAAATTCGTTTTGGAAATAGGATCTCCACGAGCTGTCTATCACGTGTGATTTTTTACAGTGTTTTATATTTTTACAATTTTGACGAACCGCATAATCGTCGTCGCGCCATGGATAGTTATCGTAAGTTTTATAAATAGGCGCGATAAATTTTAAAGCGGCTAAGAAATGCGGGGATTAAATCCAGAACTCCTTAGCGTCACCCTGCCACACTGAGGGAAAAAATTACTTATAAATCATAAATGAAATCATAAACCGCCTCATCAATCTCGAAATCGAAATGGACCTTGCCGTTCATGTCGGAGATTTTCTCCTCTATATCGTGGATTCTGCGGATTATGAGCTTGTTGCGGTCATTGATTTTCTGGATAAAACCTTCGCTGTAAGCCTGGCTGAGTTCGGTTACGTCCCAGACTCCTGTCACGGAATTGAACTCCTTTTTCACTGACTTGCTCTGCGACTGAATCTGGTTCAAGAGCATGCCTAATGAGCCCTTCTGCGCATTCAGCGATTCCAAGGTGTCGAGCATCGGACGCACTTCGATATTGGCCTCGTCAATCTTCATATTCAGATTGCCGAGAGTCTCCTGAAGGCTCAGGCAGGTCTCCACCATATTGTCGATCGACTGATATTTCTGTTTGATGAAATCCACCTTCTTGCCGTCCTCATCGGGATCGTAGGAGATTGGAGTTGTGGCTATGTCGCCATTCACCAGACCTATCTTTCTCTTTATCAAGTTCCTCAGCTTGAAGCTGTCGGTAAGCGAAATATTCAGCTGTTTCATAATAATTTTGAGTTTTTGGTTTCTTCCGCAAATATACAAAAACTTTTCAATTTCCACATTGCGAAAGATTTTTTATCTTTGCAAAAAAAATCACAAGATGACACAAATTCTCCCAACCGACACCGAGCGGAAGCTGATTTCCGAGAATCTATCAGCCGACATCCGCGCGCTGGCTCTCAAGCTGAAGCCTGCCCAAGACCTGCGCCCAAAATACATCCTTCAGCAGATAGCGGGATATCAGACCATGCGCAGGAAAATGCCTCAGTGGGCTGATTGCGAGGGATTTGTGTATCCTGTTCATCTGTCATTGGAGCAGTGTTCATCAGCTGATACAGCCCAATACAAGCGCAAAATAGTAGAGAGGATTTGTCAGGAATACGATACTTTCGCCGACCTGACAGCGGGCTTCGGAGTGGATTTCTATACAATGTCGGAGGGATTCCAGAAAGCCTTTTACATTGAGCGAAACGAGGAGCTCTGCGAGATTGCGAGGCACAATTTCACAATCCTCGGCCGACAGAATTTCGAAGTTCTCAATCAGGACGGCGTGGATTTTTTGAGTACAGCTGATGGCGATTTTGATACAATCTACCTCGACCCAGCGCGCCGCGACAGCCACGGCGGAAAGACAGTCCACATAGAGGATTGTGCCCCTAACGTTGCGGAGCTTCAGGAACAACTGCTGGAAAAATCGAAATGCACAATAATAAAACTGTCGCCGATGCTCGACATCTCGGAATGTCTGCTGAAAATCAAGAACATCAGCGAGATTCACGTTGTGGCATCTGGAGGTGAGTGCAAGGAGATTCTTTTGGTACTGACTCATGATATAAATATCAGCGAGCCAACAATTTACGCCGTCAGCAACGGTGATATAATAACATTCACCAAGAGCAGCGAGATGGCAATTATCACGCCATTAGCTGAAAAAATAAATCCAGGACAATACCTATACGAACCCAACGCCGCCATAATGAAAGCTGGATGCTACAAGACTGTGGCAGAGGATTTTAACGTAAAGGCCGTACACAAAAACAGCCATCTATACGTAAGCGAAGAGCTCGTTGATAATTTTCCAGGCAGAAAATTCCAGATAGTGCGAATCGGCGCGCCAAAGGATTTCAAGGACCTGAAAAAAGCCAACATAGCCGTCCGCAACTATCCCATAAAACCCGACGACCTCCGCAAGAAAATGAAACTACAGGACGGCGGCGAGGTGTATCTTTTCGCGACTACGATTGCAGGAGATAGGAAGGTGGTGGTGGAATGCAGGAAGGTGTGAGGAATATTTTCCCCATTCCCGCATATTTTTTTTGCATATCTCAAATTTTAAAAATATCTTTGACGAACAATAAACATAATTCTTAAACCTATAAAAACAGATGAATAATTTCGTATTCCAGAATCCCACCAAGGTAATCTTTGGAAAGGGAAGCATTGCACAGCTTAATACTCTCCTCAATAAGGGCGAGAAAATCCTCATGACATACGGTGGCGGATCCATCAAGAAGAATGGCGTTTACGACCAGGTAATCAAGGCCCTTGAGGGTTTCCCTGTAATAGAATTTGGCGGCATCGAGGCCAATCCTGACTACGATACACTGATGAAGGCAGTGGAGATCTGCCGCAAGGAGGGTGTTGGACAGCTTCTCGCAGTTGGCGGCGGCTCCGTTATCGACGGCACAAAGTTTATTGCCGCGG
>JAZUEG010000425.1:0-11390 GCA_045640025.1 Bacteroidales bacterium | reverse complement strand
CCCTGGCACTCAAGGTATATTGATCCCGCTGTTGATTACGGTTTCAAACTTATTTTTACTGATGAGCAGATAACGAGAGGATTCCTGAATGATTTGTTGCACTCAAAGGAAATCAATCTTGTTATCGAGGAGGTTGTTATCTGTGAGAACGAGTCGATAGAGAGCAATATGGACAAGCGCCGAGTGGTTTTCGATGTTCATTGCCGAGCCCAAAGCGGTGAGGAGTTCATCATTGAGATGCAGAACGAGTCGCAGGATTATTTCTCTGACAGAGTTGTTTTCTATATGGCCCGAGTTACCTCACGTCAGCAGAAGAAAGGATACAGGGAGGAGATAAACAAAAAAGGCGAGAAGGTAAAGGTTCCCTGGAATTATCATATGAAGAATATCTACGGAGTGTTCTTTATGAATTTCAAGGATGAGAACCGTCCTAAACCCTTATCGCATTGCGCATTGATGGATACTGATGACAAGGTGATTGATTCGGAGATTTTCCAGTATTGGAAAGTCCAATTGCCTTTCTACAGGGAAATCAAGGAGAAAGATTGCAAGTCTATTATGGACAAATGGTTTTACATTTTAGCAAATATGTCAACTATGGAAACAGCATTGCCATTTATCGAAGAGAAGCCACTCTTTATGAGGTTGGCCGAGATAGCGGAATACTCAGCACTTACCGAGGCTCAGCAGTTGCAATACGACGAGAGCCTTGATAATTATTTGTGCTATTACAATACAATTCAATATAAGGAGAAGAAGGCTCATAAAAGAGGAATGGAGGAAGGTGAAAATAGAGAACGTGCCAAGGCTCATAAAGAAGCCCTCAAGTCCGCTTTTAATATTTTTACTTTTGGTGTAATGTCTGTAGAACAGATTGCTATGAGTATGAATCTAGATATCAACGAACTTAACGATTATATCAAGGATAATTCAACCAAGGCATAAATTTTTTATTATTATCATATTTTTATAAGAAAGCCACCGCGCGGTGGCTTTTTTTGTTTCTTTCGTTTTTTGTTTCCCCTGTTTTTCCCGACCTTTGGCTTTGTTTGATGCTTGGTAAAGGTCGGGGCTACGGAACGTGGAGGTCTAAAGACCTCTTATATGAGGAGGATGTTTTGGATTGCCTGATGTACTTGATTTAGCGTTTTAAACCCTTAAACACCCGATGTGGTACAACTTGTGCAAAATTTGCACAAGTTCAACAATTTCACTTTGTGTTTTTGTGCTATTCCTCCCTCCTTATTCCTTCTTAAACCCATTCTCAACCAGCCATTTTGTGATAGAGGCTTCGGATGTGGCTACGTTGTCCTCGTGGGTGGCGAGGCCTTGGATTACTGGGGATTTGGGGAGAAGGTCCTGAGCCGTGCGGAGGGTCTTGCAGAAACGGTTTCCTGCGTGGGTGGTGAAGAGAACCACGGTTTTGCCCTCAAGATTGTATTCGTCGAAAAACGAGTAAATCGCCATTGGAAAATCGTACCACCAGAGCGGATAGCCAAGGAAGATGATGTCGTACTGGTCGATATTGTCGATGTGGGTGCGGAGTTTGGGATGAGAGTTGCTGTCGTGCTCCTGTTTGGTGTCCTCTATGAGGTCGAGTCTCGAGAGCGGATAAGTGCGCTCTGTCTCAATGCGGAAGATGTCAGCGCCCAACTCCCTGGCGAAAACTCCAGCCACATATTCGGTGTTGCCGAGAGTCTGACCGTTTACGTTTACGATGCTTGCGCACGATACGCCGTCGGTCTCCTCGGTGGCCTTCCACGAGAAATATGCCACGAGAGTCTTGCCCTCCTTCTTCGCCTCCAGCATTACGGAATGTTGCTCTTCCTGAGTGAATTCGTACTTATCGTAGCGATGACGATAAAAATATGTCGCAATAGTCGCCACTATCGCAATGCCAGCCGTCCAGCATAGAATTTTGATTTTTTTTGTCATAATTTTGGGTGTTTTTTATAAATTTGCAAAACGGATAAATCCTCCGCAAAGTTAGGAAATAAATTGAAAAATATGATAGAAGGAAATTTTTGTTTGTTGACAAGCGCATTGTTGTTGGGAGCCTCGATGATGGCTTGCAGTGGCATCAGCAACGATGATAATCCGCTGAAGCCCAGGGTGGTGATTCTTACCGACATTGGCCGTCCCGACCTGGAGCCCGACGATACCGAATCGCTGGTGCACCTTCTGTGCTATGCCGATATGCTCGAGATTGAGGGAATCATCACCTCAACTGGTTGGAATTGTGATCCTTATCCCACAGAGAGCGCCGTTTTCAGGGATTCGGTGGTGTGTGCTTATGGAGCTGATGTGCAGAATCTTATGAAGCGCTCCGCCCAGACGGGATTCCTTTCCCTTGAGGACGAGAACGGCATCCAGAGGCGCGGATACTGGCCAAGTATGCAGTATTTGCAGGGACGTTGCGCTATGGGAAGCCAAAGGGCTGGAATAGGCGTTGTGGGGGCTGGCAACGATTCGGAAGGTAGCGAGCTGATAATCCGTCTTGCCGATGAGGCTGATGACCGTCCGCTCTGGGTGTGCGCCTGGGGTGGTGCCAACACGCTTGCACAGGCTGTCTGGAAGGTGAGCAAGACTCGCACTCCCGAGCAGTTGAGGAATTTCCTCCACAAGATCCGCCTTTATACTATCACCGATCAGGATATGGTTTACGCTATGCGTGACAGTCTCGAGTACAGCTCGCATCAGTGGTTGCGCAAGGATTTTGCCGAGGATCTCAAGTTTGTATGGGACGAGGGAACCTGGCAGTTGCAGTGCGGTCTGGGACAGGAATACTGGGCAAGGATTCAACAGCAGATTCAGGGCCACGCAACTATGGGCCGTCAGTACCCTAATTACAAATATGGAGTGGAGGGCGACACCCCGTCGTTCCTGAATGTGATTCCAAACGGCCTCCACGATCCCGAGGACCCTATGCAGGCAGGCTGGGGCGGTTATCATATTTGGGGAATTACAAAGGATTCGTCCACATACGCCTATACAAGTTGGCAGGAGCCTGCCAAGGGCATTTCGGAAAGGTATTACAGACGTTTCTATCTGGATAATCTCAACGATTTCGTAGCGAGGATGGAGTGGGCCGAGAAGGGCTCCGGCAATCTGAATCCATATGTGGTGATTAATGGAAAGGCTGGCGATGGCGCTATCACGATAAAGGCCAAGGCTGGCGACAGGATTTCTCTCGACGCCTCGGCTTCCAATGATCCCGATGGCGACGCGTTGTCGTTCCGGTGGACTCAGCAGGAGGGCATTGGCGATTCCGAGGTCTCCATTACAGCCCCCGGATCAGCCAAGACTGAGGTCATCATCCCTGACGGTTTCGGCGGAGAGCCTTTGCATATCATCTGTGAGGTCCACGACAACAGCATTTACGCCCTGCCCGCGTACAGGAGGGTGATCTTGAGGGGGGAGTAATATGCCCCGCATTTTCATTGCCATACAGTTCCCTGACGAGTTCAGGCAGAAACTTGTCGCCATTCAGAACGCCTTAAGGCAGAGAGGCGTTGAGGGATATTTCTGTCCGTTTGGAAACCTTCATCTTACGCTTTCCTTCATCGGCGAGAAATACGATTTGCCTGCAATACACAAGGCCGTCAGCGAGGTGAGGTTTCAGCCTTTTACTCTGAAATTAAATAAATTGGGAACCTTCCCAACCAAGCGAGGTGTTATCTGGTGCGGAGTGGAGGAGGCGGGACCCGTTGTGGCGCTCGCGTCCAATTTGCGGGAGTGTTTGTCAGCTAATGGCGTGATTTATAAAGTTTATGAATTCTTTCCGCATATCTCGCTTGTTCAGAGTCCGTCGTGCATTGTTACTGATGTCGATGTTCCTGAGGCGACAATGCAAGTGGAGCGGGTATCAGTGATGATGTCGGACAGGGTGGATGGTGAGTTGAGGTACTGGGAGGTTACGAAATAGTAATGAAACTAAATAACTGAAAAACAAGATATTGTCATTCCTTTGTGTTCAGTATGAGTTTATGGCGTGTAAGTCCAAAAAAAATTATTATCTTTGCGGAATGGATAAAATCAATTAAACAATGGAATACCTGTCGAGAGAACGATATGACCAACTTGTGGCAGAGTTGGAGGATTTGATAAAGGTGAAACTGCCCGCGGCGCTCAACGAACTTGTGGAGGCCAGGGAGAAGGGCGACCTCAGCGAAAATTTTGAGTACCACGCGGCCAAGCGTGCCCACGGAAAACTTCTGGGCAAAATCCGCTTTATGCAGAGGGTGCTTGAACACGCCCGTGTGCTTGATACCTCGAAACTCAAGTGCGATGAGGTGGGTTTGCTCCGCAAGGTGGAGATTACCAATCTCGCCAACAATATGAGGATGACTTATACTATTGTGAATACTCACGAGGCCAACCTCCGCGAGGGAAAGATTTCTATAAAATCTCCTGTGGCTGAGGCTCTTCTGGGCAAGAAGGTAGGCGACGTGGTGGAGGCACGCGTTCCCGCAGGAGTGTTGAAATTCAGGATAGAGAGTATTTCGGTGGAATGAAATTATCTTTAAACAAGAATTATCAAAAATTACCAAGAATTTTTCAAAAATTACTATTCTGAGAAAATTTTTGATTAATTTTTGATAATTCGTGATAATTTTTGTTGAAAAAAAACAATTGCGAATACACTGTATTCGTAATTTCGTAGAAGAAAACCCAATTGCGTCCGCACTGTGGACGCAATTCAAATTTATAGGATTTATGACATTTTCAAATATAGAAAGGCATTACAACAAGCACCCTGAGGACAAGAGGTTGCTTCGTCGTCACGGGATCGTGGAGTTCGAGACTACTATGTATCAGCTCCATAAATACCTGAAACCCAATGACTACATTCTTGATGTGGGCGCAGGAACGGGCAGGTACACCTCGGCGCTTACTGCGGAGGGTTACAAGGCCAAGGCTGTGGAACTCGTTCAGAGGAATATCGACGTGTTCCTGAAGCGCGATCCCGAGGCTGATGTGGTGAAGGGCGACGCCAGGGATATGTATATGATTCCTGACAATGTGGCTGATGTCACGCTTCTCCTCGGTCCGCTCTATCATCTTATCGGTGACGACGAGAAGGTGAAGTCGCTCCTGGAGGCCAAGCGAGTAACCAAGCCAGGCGGTCTCATCTTCGTGGCCTACCTGATGAACGAGTACAGCATTCTGTCGTATTGTTTCGACGAGGAGCGTATCAGCGGACTTATGGCAAGTGGCGCTGTTGACGAGAATTTCCATATCCAGACTCCCGAGGGCGAGTTGTACGACTATGTGCGTATGGAGGATGTTGACCGTCTGAATCAAAAGGCTAGTCTTGAGCGTGTTACGGTTTTCTCTCCCGACGGCGCCGCCGACTATATGCGCACCCGTCTCAACTATATGAGCGACGAGACTTTCGCCAAATTCATTGAGTATCAGAAAATAATATCTGAGCGCAAGGATTTAATCGGCGCTGGAAGCCATATCGTGGATGTGGTTAGGGCGTAAACTCTAATCATTAAACTTTAAACTTTATACTTTACACTTTTATATGACAAAAATTCAGGAACTTGCGCTTGCTATGATTGCCTACGACAATGGCGATCCAAAGAGGATTCAGCATACCACCAAGGTTCACGCCTACGCCTCGCTTATCGGAATTCAGGAAGGTTTGGATGTTGATACTCAGTTTATTCTGGAGAGCGCCGCATTGGTTCACGATATCGGAATACGAGCCAGTGAGAAGAAATTCGGTCATCAGAACGGAAAACTTCAGGAACAGGAAGGTCCAGCCGTGGCCCGCGGACTCCTTAGCCGACTTGGCGGATGGAGCGACGCGCAGATTGACCGTATCTGCTGGCTTGTGGCTCATCATCATACCTATCACGCTTCTGATGCGCTTGATTATCAAATCCTGATAGAGGCCGACTTCCTCGTGAATCTCTATGAGGACAACGAACCCGAGCACGCAATCCGCACCGTCAGGGAAAAGATTTTCAGGACCAAGAGCGGGGTTAGGATGCTGGATGATATGTTTTTGGGGAATTTTGTAAAGTAAACAAGTGGTCGGCAGAATAATTCCTGATGCAATGGGTTTGACACCTGTAAATTTTTATTACTGCAAAAAGTTTTATTTGCTTTATAATCAAGCATTTGAAATTTTTCCACAAGTTGTGGAAAAATTCAAGCCTAATAATCTTGTAACTTTTCCCCATAATTATATAACTCCCAATCTCTGTGGATTTGCTAATTTTGTGGCGTAATACAAAATTAATGCTATGAATCAGTTCATTCACCTTATCAACGAGATGTCGCCGTACCTCCTGTTGGGATTTTTTATTGCGGGAGTTATGCACGCTTTCATCCCTGGGCGGTATTACAGCAAATACCTCTCAAAGCCCAATTTCAGGTCGGTTGTAAACGCCGCGATTCTCGGAATTCCGCTTCCGCTGTGCTCGTGCGGAGTAATCCCTACCGCGATGTCGCTCAGGAAAGAGGGCGCCTCCAAGGGGGCCGTAACCTCGTTTCTGATTGCCACACCTCAGACGGGAGTGGATTCCATTCTCGCCACCTACAGCATTATGGGCTGGCCGTTCGCAATCGTAAGACCCATTGCCGCTTTGATGACCTCGCTCCTTGGTGGCAGTATGGTGAATAATTTTGAGGCTGACGACAGGGAGCAGACTACTTGCGCCCACACCGAAAACCACGAGCCGTCAGAGACCTCTAAAACCTTCTGGGACAGAGTGATGGAAGCCCTCAAATATGCCTTTGTGGAGATGATGGGCGATATCGGAAAATGGCTGGTGATTGGCCTGGTGGTGGCTGGCGCTATCACGATGCTGGTTCCCGACAGTTTCTTCGCTGTGTTTCAGGGAAATACGTGGGCCTCGATGTTGCTGGTGCTCTGTCTGGCCGTTCCGATGTACCTCTGCGCCACGGGTTCTATTCCTATAGCGGTGGCTCTGATGCTGAAGGGTCTTACGCCTGGGGCGTCTCTTGTGCTCCTTATGGCGGGTCCCGCCTGCAATATGGCAAGCATTTTGGTGGTAAGGAAAGTGTTGGGCAACAAGACTTTGTGGCTCTATCTGGCGTCGATTGTCGCAGGCGCGGTTGGATTCGGATTTCTTATTGACGCACTGCATTTTGGTGGCGCGGTGGATTTCCTTAGTTCCCTAACGGCTACCGCGGCTTGCTGTCACGATGACGAGGGCTTCGGTTGGATTTTCACAGTGGCTCTGGTGGTCTTGCTTTTCAATGCCCTGGTGCTTCAGCGACACAAATGCCATTGTCACGACGGTGGCCACGACCACGGAGATTGCTCTTGTGGCGGACACTCGGATTCTTGCGATTGTAAAACTTTTAAAGAGGATAACGATATGAATACTAGGATTTTTCACATTGAGGGAATGGCTTGCAGTCATTGCCGTGCCACAGCCGAGAAGACATTGCTCTCGGTGCCTGGAGTTGAGAGCGCGTCGGTTGACCTGGCTTCCAAGGAGGCCGTTGTTAGGGGCGATGTTCAGATTGACGCGTTGCGCGAGGCTCTGGATCAAGTTGGTTTTAAGTTGGTTGACTAATGGCTACACTTTATATTAAGAATATGTGTTGTCCGCGGTGCATAAGTGCCGTGGACAATATTCTGAAGAATCTGGGTTTCTCGGTTTCTGGTATCACCCTCGGCGAGGCTTCCGTGATAGGCGATGTTACTGACAATCAGTACTCGGCTATCCGCAGGGAACTTCTTGCCGTGGGTTTCGATCTTTTGGGTGACCCTCAGATGCAGTTGGTGGAGAAAATCCGCACGTCGATTATGGAGTGGGTGCGCATTGAGGGCGACCGTCCGAATGTCTCCGTTTTTCTTCAGCAGAATCTCAACAAGGATTACTCGGTTTTGTCGAAACTTTTCAGCGCTATGCGAGGTATCACGATTGAGCGTTATTGTATCCTGATGCGCGTGGAACTCGCCAAGGAACTCCTCCGCTACAGCGACAAGTCGGTCTCGGAACTTGCCTTCCAACTTGGCTACTCAAGCGCCGCGCACCTCAGCGCCCAATTCCGCCACGAGACAGGAATGTCCCCGTCAGTTTTCCGAAACAGCAAGGAGGACGGGAGGCGGTTTCTGGATGAGTTGTGAAAAGGGGGATTCGTTTACTCACACAAGTTATGCCCCAACTGTGTTTTATCTTGTTAACACTCTAAGTTCCGAAAAACATTGCGATAATTCCTGCATTGTGGAACAACGTATAACTTCGGATGTTGATTTTGTTCTTACTCTTGGGCTAAATCTTGAGATCAGAACGGTGTCAAACATTTTTTGAACAAAAGGGGTCATATTCACAGTATGAATTGAGCCGTGGTCGCTGATGATGTTGCACAATTCGTCCACGGCCGACCTTGATATTTGTTCAACTCCTGTAAAATCCAGCAAGTAAGAATTTTCCAAAATCAATGTATGGGCAAATTCTTCCATTGTCCGCCTTGTTCTGATCTCTGATCCGTAAATATCTTTTATTTTCAGTGTAATATTGCTCATAATCAATTAGATGTAATTATAAAAACTAAATTTTGAAGGAATGTTGGTTGGTATTGTTGCCAATACTAAGGTTCCTTTCCAGTCGAATTGAGGTGGCAATTCAATTAATTTGTTGATTGATGACACAAATAGTGCGTTGCCCGACATTATCGCAAAGTCGCCTTTCAGACCTTCTGTTATCATTTTTATATTGGTAGACAGTCCATATCCCCGGTTTTCTGCCTCGGGACGATCCTTGGTGGAATATCCTTCTTTAGCAATTTCAACAGCGCATATATCGCTGTTTTGTATCTCCGTTAAAAATTTATTGGCTTTTACATAACTGCCGTATATTGACAAGCCACCGTCCGCCAAAACAATCTCCAATTGTTCTTTGTCGGTATTGAAATTTGCAAATATATATCCAATTAATGCATTAGAGTGCTGTTGCATATTATCAGTAATCTCGCTCACTAAATATGAGAAAGGTTGTAGTATATCTGCAAATTTGTTGCTTTGGATAGTCATATCCGACTTTACTTTGTCGATGACCTTGTTGATGTCTTCCATTGCTTTCAGACCGAATGCGGTTGCTGATTTCAACGGAGTATTGTAATTTATATTGTTGTATATTTCGATTATTGCATTAGATGTTGCCAATTCGGAAGAAATGCTCTTCTGATTGACATACAAAAAATAATCCTCAAAAATATCAATTACGTTTCCTATCATAGTGTCTATTTTGTAAAAGCAAAAATATAAAAACAATACTGAAAGACAAAAAATATTTTGAAAAATCATTGCGTGAATGTTTTTGTTTGTGCACTTAGGGCAAAAAAACAGGCAAGAATAGTCAAGTCGGTTGATTTTTTCCTCCCCACTACGCAGAAACATTGCGTAGTCGCTTCTTTATTTTGCAGTGTTTTAAATCAATAACCCCAATTGTCTAATACTAAAAACATTTACAAAGATGAAAGAAGTAACAGGAAAGTTCAACACTGCAAAGGTATTTGCCGATAATCTTGATGAGAAGTCTCAGAAGCAGATCGAGAATCTGTGCAATCAGGAGTTTGTGAAAGATTCCAAAATCCGTCTGATGCCCGATGTGCACGCGGGGGCGGGTTGCACTATCGGAACCACTATGACTATCACCGACAAGATTGTGCCAAACCTTGTGGGAGTGGATATCGGTTGCGGTATGGAAACTCTGGTAATCAGCAGAAACTCAGAGATTTCTCAGAATTTCTCGCCAAGAGTTCTCGACAGCATTATCCGCAAAAACATTCCCTCGGGCTTCGATATCAGAACCGAACCTCACGAGTTTGTCTCTCAGGTGCCTTGGAACGATGTAAAGGGCAAGTACAACAAGAACCGCGCAAAACTCTCGCTTGGAACTCTTGGCGGAGGCAACCATTTTATAGAGGTGGACAGGGACGACGATGGCGATATGTATATCGTGGTGCATTCGGGAAGCCGTCACGCTGGCCTCGAGATCGCAAATTATTATCAGGAGGAAGCCTGGAAACAGATCAACCACAACCGTCATTCGGATTGTCAGCAACTTGTGGCGAGAATGAAGGCTGAAGGACGCGACAAGGAGATTCAATCGGCGCTCAGAGACCTTCAGACTCAGGTGATTACTGATGTTCCCAAGGATCTTGCATATCTGGAGGGCGAACTTTTCGAGAATTATCTCTCTGATATGAGGATTATGCAACAGTTCGCGATGCTCAACCGTAAGGCTATGTTGGATGTGATTGTCAGAAACCTGAATATCAGTGATTCTGATATCCTGGAACAGTTCACCACAATCCACAACTATATCGACCTCGACAATATGATTCTCCGCAAGGGCGCGGTGAGTGCTCAGAAAGGCGAGAAGTTGCTGATACCCATTAATATGCGTGACGGAAGCCTTGTCTGCGAGGGCAAGGGAAATCCCGACTGGAACTATTCGGCGCCACACGGAGCAGGCAGAATAATGTCGAGGACTCAGGCCCGCAAGAAACTCTCTATGGAGGAGTTCTACGCCGAGATGTCAGGAATCTGGTCGTCATCCATTTCTCCCGACACAATCGACGAATCTCCAATGGTTTACAAGACAATGGACGATATAGTCGCCAACATAGACCCAACCGCCACGATTCTTAAAATCATCAAGCCGATATATAATTTCAAGGCTCAGGGAGATTAGGGGAGGCTCTGATGCTTGGGGTTTTATTAGGAAAACCGTCCAAAAATCTCTGAAGTGAACCCCGAAAGTTGGACAAAAAAACTTTCGGGGTTCACTTCACTCCACTTTTTGGACGTTTTTTGTGTTTATGGGAAAAAAGTACGAAAATCGTTTGGAGAATGGAAAAACAATTATCATATTTGCATAGTCAGAACGAGCGATTAATTGTTCGATTGAGACAGACATATAAATTAACGACGACGCAAGATTTTCTCATCTTCGAAATCTGGAAAATTTCATACGTAGAGAAAGTATTGTGCGTGCGGTTTGTGCTATACAAGCGTGAACCGTTACGTACTTTTTGTATACGTATGGGCGTTCCAGAGCCTCGAAGATTACAAAATATGACGTACGGTGAGCGCTTATTTTTTGCCCGTACGTCATCGGAATTTTAGCCGACAACCGATGACAAAAAGGTAGGCAAGTAACATACTAACAGTTTCTTAGATTATGACACAAGAAGAATTGTTTGAAAGTTTTTTCGTAGAGGACTCGGGGAGTAACGATGGTTGTAGAGAAGAGTCGTGTGGCAATGACTATTATTATGAAGACTCGTGTTGCAGAGAATGCTCCGATGATGATGGTGATTATGTCGATGTTTGCCCAGACGAGTGTAACGATGGTTGTGACGATGACTGTATTATTGATTCTTGTAATTTCGAT
>JAZUEG010000424.1:0-5877 GCA_045640025.1 Bacteroidales bacterium | reverse complement strand
TGGAAACTTGAGAATATTTTTATTTAAGATTATTACGACTGCTTACTTAAATTTATTATAATCATTATTTACACTTAAATTTTTTTATGAAAAGATTCATGACATTAGCCAAAGCCGCAGGCCTCGGCCTCGCTTTGATGCTCTCGTCTTGTATGCAAGACGAACTCGACGTACAGATTGCTGACAACGCCAACAGCAAGGTCAACATCTGGGGTCAGAACCTCAACGACAACTCGTGGGCATACTACACAGTAGATCTGGGCAAGTATGCCAACCAGACTGTCACAATCAACTTCTCTGTGAAGATGACCGTAAACAACATGTCGGGCAAGGCCGCCAACCTCTTGTGGCAGGTAACCACCGACGGCTATCCTATCGTTGCAGAGCAGTGGGTGGAGACTGGTCAGCACACCTACACTGTAAAGGGCACCAAGGAAGTAAAACTCGGCTCGGGCCCTGTATTCTACCTCTCTACAGGCGGCATCACCGCCAAGTGGACCAACGTGACACTCGAGAACATGGTGCTCGATGTTACTCCCAAATCATCAACATCTGCCAACAACAACGGAGAGACAAGCTGGACAAGTGTAAGCGCTCTCAAGTCGGTACTCGGCAAATACTTCGACCGTTTCGGCATGGAGTGCAACGAGAGCCAGATCAAGGACTCGAAGGTTCAGGCTGGCCTCAAGCACCACGCCAACTCCATCACAATGGAGAACGAGTTTAAGCCAGACTTCATCTTCAACTGGGCTACTCCCAACCAGAACGGCACTTTCACAAGCTCTAAGGGTGTTACTATAAAGGTTCCTACCAACACACCTTCTTGGACAAGACCAGACGCATTAATGACACAGTGCAAGAACCTCGGCATCCAGATGAGAGGCCACGTTCTTGTATGGCACTCACAGACTCCAAGCTGGTTTTTCCGTCAGAACTACAGCAACAACGGCGCTCTCGTATCAGCAAGAGAGATGGAGGCCCGTCAGGAGTGGTACATCAAGACTGTACTCGAGCACGTTAAGTGGTGGGAGAACACCTACAACGGCGGCAAGAGAATCATCTACGCCTGGGACGTTGTAAACGAGGCTGTAGCTGATGACGCTTCTGGCAACAACTGGCTCCGCGGTTCTACAAGCGGCACTGCCGGCAAGGCTCCTGCTCAGGGCGGCAGCTACTGGTATCAGATCTACAGAAATTCAGACTTCATAGTAAACGCTTTCCGCTACGCCAACAAATATGCTCCAAAGGATGTTGAGCTCTGCTACAACGACTACAACTGCTACATGGACAACAAGACTGATGGTATCCTGAAGCTGATCTCGGCTGTTCAGGCCGCAAGATGGGACGGCTCGTTGCCAACCAGACTTGATGCTATCGGAATGCAGAGCCACGTTACCATGACTTGGCCAACAGCTTCCGGCTATGCAAATGCTGTAAAGAAGTTCGTCGCCAAGGGCATCAACGTACAGGTGACTGAGCTTGATGTTGCTCACGGCACATCAGCTTACAATCCAACCGATATGCAGAAGCGCTACAAGGAGCTCTTCCAGGTATTTATCGCCAACCGCAAGACCGGCTCTGCCAAAGGCGTTGAGGGTGTTACAGTCTGGGGTGTTAACGACGAGGACTCTTGGCTCCAGAGCAGCAACAGCACTACTCAGTATCCGCTCCCATTCAAGAAGGGCAGCAATGGCAACTACATCGTAAAGGCTCCTTACTACGGAATCCTCGAGGCTGCCAACTAATAGCAGTTCTCTGATACAGATACTATAATCATTAAAGCCCCACTGATAAACACGAATTTATCGGTGGGGCTTTTTTTATCTTGTCTCTATCTTTACCTCGGCATCCTGAAGGCCGTTGGCCTTGGCGGAGAGAGTGATGGTGCCACGCTCGCCACGCTTTGACCGGATTATGCAGAGACATTTGCCGTTGAAGGCCGAGTGCGAAGAGCCCTTGAAACTCTCGTGACAAACCTGGTCGCCGTTGTCGAGGCCGATAATCTCGCCTGGGCCTGATACCGCGAAATCAATCTTGTGACAGGCATCGGGAACAATGTTGCCGTCGGCGTCGGTAATGTCGATGGTGATGAACGAGAGGTCGTCGCCGTTGGATGCAATCTGAGAGCGGTCGGCGGTCAGCGACATCTTCTCGGCCTTGGCGGCTGTGCGGATTATCTCGGTAACCTCACTGCCGTCGGCGTTGATGCCTACAGCCTTTAGCTCGCCTGCCTCAAACGGAACCTTCCACATCAGATGGAGTGTGCTGTCGTTGAGGTTCTGCTTGCCGTACGATTTGTTGTTTACAAACAATTCCACGTCTTTCAGGTTTGTGTATGCCACCACGTCGATAGTGTCGCCAGCGTTCCAGTTCCAGTGAGGAAGCAGGTGGAGAACGTCGTCCTTGGTCCAGAGTGATTTATAGAGATAGTAGACATCCTTGGGGAAGCCTGCGAGGTCTATGATTCCGAAATACGAGCTTCTTGAAGGCCAGCCGTATGGAGTAGGCTCGCCGAGATAGTCGAAACCTGTCCAGACAAAAATTCCTGAGCACCAAGGATATTTCATGTATTCCTTGAGAGTGGTCTCGTGGGTGGAGCCCCAGGGAGCGCGCACGTTGTCGTAGGCGGAACATTTGTGGTGCTCGGTCTCGAATGGGATATCCCAGCGTACTGGCCACAGATATTGTGTATCAGCTGGAGCGATATAATGTCCGCGGGTCTGAAGCGCCGAAGTAGATTCGGTGATTATGAGAGGCATGTTAGGGAACTTCTGCCTGAAGGCCTCGCCCCAGTTGTATTCGTGATAGTTGAAGCCGATGATATCGAGCGCGTTGGCCTTAAAAAGAAGATTCCAAGGCTCGGTCTCGTTGTTGCCAGCCGTTACGGGGCGTGTAGGGTCTATGGCCTTAACCATCTCCACAAGTTTCTTGCAGAGCATGGAGCTAACGTGCATCTGATCGCCATCCAGGGCCTTGCTGTTCTGAGCCATGAAATTGAAGAGGATATTGGCCTGAGCGATATCGAGAGTATCCACATCCATGTTTGGCCACTGCTCCAGAATCTCGTTTCCGATGCTCCACATGAGGATAGATGGGTGGTTGCGGTCGCGCTTGATTAGATCGGTGAGGTCGCGCTCGTGCCACTCCACGAAGTATCTTGCGTAGTCGTGCTCAGATTTGCGCTTGGCCCACATATCGAAGGCCTCGTCCATCACGATGAAACCCAACGAGTCGCAGAGGTTGAGTAGCTCCACGGCAGGTGGATTGTGAGAGGTGCGGATGGCGTTGCAGCCCATTTCCTTGAGTATCTGCAACTGACGCTCCAAGGCTCGGCGGTTTACGGCTGTACCTAACGCGCCGAGATCGTGATGATTGCAGACTCCGTTTATCTTCATTAGCTGACCATTCAGCGAGAAGCCATTCTCGGGATCGAAGCTGAAACTGCGGATTCCGAATGTGGTGGAATATCTGTCGAGCTCCTTGCCGTCCTGAAGGATTGTAACCTCGGCAAGGTAAATATTGGGAGACTCTGGACTCCAGAGCTGGGGATTGTTTACAGAAACGGTGGGCAAGTTTACAAGCTCGCCACCCTTTATATTGTCGGTAGCGTGACCAGCCACAGAGCCGTCGGGATTCTTGATGATGAGCGATACTGCATACTCGCCTTCCTGTGTCACCATGGTGCTTACATTCACCTTGGCGGAGTTGCCGCTGATATCAGCTACACTCACAAAAGTCTCAGCCTCAGATACGTGGGCAAAGTTCACAGTCTTAATGTAAACATTTCGATATATTCCCGAACCTGAATACCAACGTGAATTCGGCATGTCAATATTGTCAACAGTTACGGTTACAACATTGTCCTCGCCGTAATTCACCACGTCGGAAATATCGTACTGGAAGCTAACGTAGCCATTGGGACGGAATCCCACCTTCTTGCCGTTTACATAAACGGTGCTCTGCCAGTAAACGCCGTCGAAACAGAGGAATATCTGCTTGCCCTTGGCGTTAGGCCCCACTGTAAAATGTTTTCTATATACTCCGTACCCGCCTGGCAATGCGGCACAGCCTGCGCCTGCTGGGTTCTTGTCGCTAAACTCGCCCTCGATGCTCCAATCGTGAGGGAGATTCAGGGCCCGCCAGTTGCCGTCGTTGAAATCCATAGCGGCCGCGGTGCTGTCGGCCTCCAGCGAGAATTTCCAGTCATAATTGAAATTCTCCACCAATCGTGTCTTGTTTTGTCCTCCGCACGCCGACAACGCCAGCGCCAGGACAGGGATTAAATGTTTGATTCTCATAAAATAATAAATGGATATAGTGAAAAAAAAGAACGCAGATTTCACGGTTTTATCCGCGTTGTCCGCGTTCAATAGAATATAATTTAATTTCTCAAAAAAAATTACTCATTCTTCAGCAAATGCCAGATACCGTGCTGGAGACCGTCGATCTCGGCCAAGCCGCGCATACGGCCTACGAGTGGGTAGCCAACATTGTATTTGTCCTCGTCGAGGTCGGTGAGCAGGCGGATACCGTGGTCGGGACGGAATGGCATGCGGATATCCTTGCGGCCCTCGGCGATGCGGCGCTTCTGCTCGCGGAGCAATACCTCAACAATCTTAGGCATATCGAGTGAGCCATAGAGGTGACCGCTCTCGTAGAAGCTGCGGTCGGTGAGGTGCTGTGTGTTGCGCAGGTGTACGAAGTGGATGGCATCAGCAAACTCCTCGGCGATGGCTGGGAGGTCGCTCTCACGGCGTCCAGAAAGTGAGCCAGTGCAGTATGTGAGACCATTGCGGAGCGATGGGTTGGCATTGCGCAGCCAGCGGATATCGTCGGCGCATCCGAGGATTCTTGGCATACCGAGCACTGGGTAAGGTGGGTCGTCGGGGTGGATGCAGAGGTTTACGTTGGCCTCGTCGCAAACTGGAACCATGGCGTCGATGAAGTCCTTGAGGTTCTGACGGAGCTGATCCTTGCCGATCTCCTTGTAGTGAGAGATGTAGTCGAGGAACACCTTCTTTGGATCCTTTACTGAGCCGTCGATTACACCGTTAACAAAGCCCTGAGTGAGCACGATGATGATGTAAACGAGCTTGTCCTGGTCTTCCTGAGTCATCTTCTTGTAGATCTCCTCGGCCTGTGCAACGATGTCGGCAGGGTAATCTTTGGCGGCACCCTCACGGTTGAGGATGAAAACGTCGAAAGCCACGAAAGTTGGGAAATCGAAGTACAAGCCCTCGCCGCCGCCCTTGTGCTTGTAGCGGAGCTCGGTACGTGTCCAGTCGAGAACAGGCATAAAGTTGTAGCAAACGGTGTCGATGCCGCACTCGCCAAGGTTTCTGAGCGAAATCTTGTAGTTCTCGATGTGCTGGGCGTAATTCTTGCCCTTGGTCTTGATGTCCTCGCTAACAGGGAGCGACTCTACAACCGACCAGCGGAGACCCTTGCTCTCGATAAGGTTCTTGAGCTTCATAATCTCCTCCTTGGTCCATACCACGCCAATTGGCAAGTGGTGAAGTGCAGTTACGACGCCCTCAACGCCCATCTGCACCAACATATCCAAAGTGATGGGGTCGTTAGGACCAAACCATCTGAAAGTCTTCTCTAACATAACAATAAATGAATAAAAGAATAAATGAATAGAGTTAGGTAAGGGAACATAAATTATCAAAAATTACCAAAAATTTTTCAAAAATTTATTACTATAGAGTAATTTTTGATTAATTCGTGATAATTTTTGATAATTTTTGTTCTACAAACAATCTAAAAAGTTGCTTCGCAACTTTTTAGACACCTGAGAATGAGCTGAAACCACCATCGATTGGCATTACGATGCCGGTGATGAATGATGCGGCGTCGGAGCAGAGGAACTGAACC
>JAZUEG010000423.1:0-16755 GCA_045640025.1 Bacteroidales bacterium | reverse complement strand
TAATAAGGCTGAGAAGCGGCCAGACGAGCCTCCTCCTCCTTGTTGATGACATCGGCAATCAGGCTCTGAATTACTTTTTTCCTGTCGGATTCTTTCATGAGAGCCACACGCTGAAGGCTGTCCTGATGCTCGGCCGCGCGTATCTGGGTAATCAGGCTCGTGAGATTGGCGGCCTTTACGGAGATATCCTGATAGCCCGAATACGTCTTGGGCAGATACGACATTGTGGAATCGTAGAAGATTCCGGCGTTTATGTAATCGTTTCTGGAGAAATAGATATCGGCCGCGGCCAGATACGACTGCGCTTTCTGCACATTGTTCCTTATTGAGTATTGGGCTGACAGCCTGTAATTTGCCAGTGCCTGATTGATGTTTCCGTTCCGATAGTCGAGCTGAGCCATTGCGTAGTATATCTGATCGCGGAAGTCGGCATTGTTGGGGTCCTTGGCCAGCTGACGGAGGCTCTCGCGGATTTTCTCGACATCGTCGCCGGGAGTGAATACCACTGCGAGGTTTATCTTTGCATTGAAAACCATGGCATACTGCGGACGCATCTTAACCACCTGCTCGTAGCATTTGCGGGCCTCGGGATAATGGCCGGCCATGCGGTTGAGGTCGCCGAGGATGTATGTAATCCAGGCCTTGTCGTACTTGCGCCTGGCCAGTGCCAATGCTTTCTCCAGATGCTGGATGGCCAGCTGATAATTCCGGTGCGATAGGGCTATCTGCGCGTATGCCTTCTGTATATCCTCGTTGAGGGATTTGGGATGGCGGAGGTCGCGCGAGAGCTTGTCGAGGAGGTCCTGCGATTCGGCATATTTAAGCTGAGCCCAGTATGTCTTGGCCAGCCAGAGCATGGCCTCAAACTTGGAGGGCTCGTTGCGGAATCGGGTGACGCACATCTCGAGCGACGATTCGGCCCTGAACATATCGCCTGCCACGTAGTTGGCCTTGCCCATCAGCAGATAGGTGTCGTCTATCCACTTGCAGTATTCGGGCTTGTTGTAGAATGCCTGGTCGTCGTCCGACATTCCTGCGCGAGAATACCTCCGCTGAGGTTTGGCCACGATGGAATGTTTCAGGATATTCTTGCCGCATTCCTCCACGCAGGCGTCCATGTATCCGGTGGCTATCTGCCTGGCTGCGGGATGGTCGTACTTGTGGATGGGCAGAATATCCGAATAATCGGGCGACACGCCGCTCTCGATGGCCCGGATTCCTGCATTGTATGACTCCCTGGCCTCGAAAACGACATTATAGCGCGATGTTACATTGTGGAATGTCCTGGTGGCGGCAGTGTTTTTGGTATTGCTGCAGGATGACATCAGGCAGATCAACAACGCGCTTAATACTGGCAATATTTTCCCGAATGGATGGCTCATTTAATTATTATCGTCGCTTACAATGAGTTTGTAACCCTTGCCGTGGATGTTGAGGATCTCTATGCGCTCGTCGGCCTTCAGGAGCTTGCGGAGCTTGGTGATGTATACATCCATGCTGCGGGCGTTGAAATAGTTGTCGTCGTCCCACACCTGCTTGAGAGCGTAGTTGCGCTCCAATACCTTGTTGATATTCATGCAGAGAAGTTTGAGAAGCTCGCACTCCTTGGTGGTGAGTTTTACGGGATCGGTATTTTCGAGCTGGAGAGTCTGCTTGTTGGAATCGAAAGTGTAGTTGCCGAGCTTGAATGTAGATGTGGTCTCGGTCTCAGATATACCTGACCTGCGGAGCACGGCCTCTATTCTGAGCAGAAGCTCTTCCATATTGAATGGCTTGGTGATGTAGTCGTCGGCTCCTATCTTGAATCCGTTGAGCACATCGTCTTTCATGTTGCGCGCTGTAAGGAATATGATTGGAATTGTGGTGTTGGTGGCCCTTATCTCCTGGGCTACCTGAAAACCGTCCTTCTTGGGCATCATGATATCGAGGATGCAGATATCGAAAATATCGTGGGCAAAAACCTCGCATGCCTCCTCGCCATCGGCACAGAGTGTTGTGATGTAGTTTTTGGCATCGAGATACTGCTTGAGCAGTGAACCGAGATTTACGTCGTCCTCTGCCAGAAGGACATTGATTTTTCTTTCCATATTGTTTTGCAATTAATTTTTGTGGTAAATGAAAGTGTTATTATTTTTTCGCCATTAGCTGCACTACTGAGCAAACGGCAGGAATATCGTGAATGTGCTACCCTTGCCGAGTTCGCTCTTCAGTTTTACTGATCCGTTGTGGGCCTCGAGTATTTTTTTTACGTAGCTGAGGCCGATACCGAATCCCTTGACATTGTGGACATTGCCCGTATGCACCCTGAAGAATTGCTCGAAGACGTGTTTCTGGTCGTCGCGGGATATTCCTATGCCATTGTCGGTGATGGTGATCTCTACTCCGTTTTTCACATTAGCTGTAGAGATCTTGAGCTCGGGCTTGTTTTCGGTGTACTTGATGGCGTTGTCGAGGAGGTTGTTTATCACATTGGTGATGTGCACCTCGTCGGCCTCCACGAGGTCGTCTTTGGCTCCGTACTTGCAGGCTATCACTCCTCCCTTGTCGCGGAGTTTGAGCTGTACCGACTGCGACACCTTCTTTATGATATCGTTGATGCAGATGTCCTTGATCTTGAGCGGTGTTTTGCCTCGCTCCAATGATGCCATCTGCAATACTCTCTCTACCTGGAATCCCAGGCGCTTGCACTCGTCTTCTATCACTGTGGACAGGTTGGAGAAGCTGCCCTGGTTGTTGGCCACCATGGGATCCTTGAGCATCTGGCTGGCTAGTGATATGGATGCTATCGGTGTCTTGAGCTCGTGGGTCATGTTGTTGATGAAGTCGGTCTTCATCTCGTGGAGTTTTTTCTGACGGTAGATAATGAGCAGTGTTACGAGGAATATGCTCATTATTATCAGCATCAGGATTATGGATGTGATGGTGTTTTTGGACAGCGATGTCTGCGATATCTTGGCCTCATCGGGGAAATATACCGAGAGGTATGATTTGTCGGAGAGTATGTCGTCGGGGAAGAGCTCTATTGTGAACAGGTGAACATCGTCGGGTACGGGAAGGTAGTCGGCTGTGGATTCGAATATCTGCCTGTCTTCGCGGAGTATGGCGAACTGGAAGTCGGAATAGATTCCGGTCTGGGCGAGTTTCTGTTTCAGGAGGTCGTATATCTTGGGCAGGGATATCCTGTCTTCGAGGTTTACTTGTTTTCGTATCAGCTGGTTTACTACTTTCTCGAGGAAAACTGTCTTGTTGTGCTGAACGCGCTTGCGGATCTCTCCCTGGAGCTGCTCTCCGCTGAGGCCCTCGTTGCGCTTGAACAATGGACGGCCATCAGCTGTATCCGTCATCTGATAATACATGGAATCCTGCGACTGCACAAGAATGGTTCCCACGGTGTCCTCCATGGCCTTGTACCACATTACGTGGCGCTCCTGATAGGTTTCGGTGGCATCGAAACCTGGCACGCTGTCGTTGGTGAGGGTATGGAACTCCTTGGTGAGGTGAGTGACCACCTCCTGCTCGTCGAGCGCATCCACCACGCTTGTTAATGTGTTCATTACCTGCCCGTAAAACTGCTCCTGCCTGAGGGCAAAGGATGTGCGGAACCACTGCGACTGGATGATGATCATCCAGACTACGGTGCCCGTCATTACGGTGGCAAGTATCCAAATAAGTTTTCGGCTCATATCGGTTGGGTTGTATGTTTTTTCGAAAGTACAAAGTAACAAAAAATAAGAAAATCTACCAAAAAAACTGATTGTCATAAAATTATAATATCTACTAAAAAATCTAAAATAAGCATACAAGATATTATGTATCAGCTACATAAATAACATAGGCAAAAACATAAAAATTCAAAAAAAATAAAAAAAAGTTTGTTTTTTAGGCAAAAGCGTGGTATATTTGGGGCTAATTAGCAAAAACGACTTTGCTACTATAACAATAGAATATTATAAAAAAATGGCAATTGATCCCAACGAGACAGAGAAGAAATATCAGAACCGGAACGCAATAATAAGGGTTGCGACCCAGGTTTTCAATAAGTACGGATTCGACAAAACCCGTATGGACCACATTGCCAAGGCAACCGGCAAGGGCAAGAGTTCCATATATTACTACTTCAAGAGCAAGGAGCAGATATTCCAATCGGTGGTGCTCACCGAGGCTGTGGCCTTCAGGCACACCATTATAGATGCATTAGCCGCCACCGAAAACCCCGTGAACAAGATAAAGGTGTATGTGCTAACCAGGATGAACATTATAAAGATATACACGAATTTCCAGAACGCAATCAAGAACACCAAACTGCGACAGATTGATTTTGTGGAAAGGCTTAACAGACTGTATGACAGGGAGGAAATCAGGCTCTTTAAAGATATACTTGAAGAGGGCGTAAACAAGAAACTATTCAATGTGCAAAACCTCGACCTGGCCGCCATGGCGCTCATCATGGCCGTGAAGGGCATTGAGGACTATGTATTCAGGACCAACGATGCTGTGGAGTTCACTTCCAGGATCGACCAGCTGCTGAACCTCATTCTGCACGGCATTATCATATAAAACCCAAACTGACCTAAACAAATGTTATTATGAAGAGAAACACAATCCTATGGGTGGACGACGAGATAGACCTCCTGAAGGTACAGATAATATTCCTGAAGGGCAAGGGCTACGACGTATGCACCGCAAGCAACGGCACCGACGCCATAGACCTGGTGAAGGAAAACACATTCGACATAATATTCCTGGACGAGAACATGCCGGGCCTGAGCGGTCTGGAGACTCTGCGCGCCATCAGGGAGCTGAATTCGGACGTGCCGGTGGTGATGATAACCAAAAACGAGGGCGAGGAGATTATGGACGAGGCCCTCGGCAGCAAGGTCTCCGACTATCTGATAAAGCCCGTGAATCCGCTGCAGATACTATCTTCCATCAAGAGGAACATCGACAACAAGCGCCTCGTGAGCGAGAAAACCGCCGAGGAATATCAGTCGGAATTTCAGAAACTCGGCGCGGAGATATCACAGGTACGTGACACCGACGGCTGGGCATCGCTATACAAGCGCCTGGTGGAATGGGAGATAAAGCTCCAGGACCTGAACGAGGAGAAGACCGCCCTGTCGGAGATTTTCAACTACCAGAAAAACGAGGCCGGCCAGGAATTCTGCAAATACATAGAGAAGAATTACGAGAAATGGATAAACGGCCCTCGCGAGCGCCGCCCGATGATGCAGATGGATGTATTCAAGGAGAGGATATTGCCGCTGATAGACTCCGGGCAGAAGGTTTTCTGGATAGTGATAGACAATCTGAGATACGACCAATGGAAGGCCATACAGCCCACCATAGCCGAATACCTGAGCGTGGAAAAGGAAGAGATAATCTGCTCGATACTGCCCACCGCCACCCAGTATGCCCGAAACGCTATGTTCTCGGGACTTACTCCGCTGATGATCCACGACCTCTACCCTACCCTGTGGACCGACGAGGACGAGCTGCACTCCAAGAACAACAATGAGGCCGAGCTGATAGGCACGATGCTGAAACGTTTCCGCTGCAATGCCAAATACTCATACGCCAAGACTTTCAACAACCGCGAGGGGCAGAAACTGAACGACAACATCCAGAACATAGCCGACATACCGCTGAATGTGGCCGTATACAACTTTGTGGACATGATATCGCACGCCCGCACCGACAATGCGATGATGCGCGAGCTGGCCGACAACGAGATATCGTACCGCGCGCTCACTAAGACATGGTTTGAGCACTCATCGCTGCTCACGCTCATCAAGACACTCAGCAAGAGGGACTTCAAGGTGATACTCACCACCGACCACGGCAATGTGAAGGTATCTGACCCGGTAAAGGTGACCGGCGAGAAGGAGATAACATCAAACGTAAGATACAAGATAGGCAAAGACCTGCAATACAACAGGAAAGACGTATTTGAGGTAACTGACCCTAAAATAGTTCAGCTGCCATCGCCCAACCTGAGCACGAGGTACATCTTTGCCCGAAACCGCGACTTCATGGCGTACCCAAACAACTTCAACCACTACGCCAAGTATTACCGCGACACATTCCAGCACGGCGGAATATCCATCGAGGAGATGCTGATACCGCTCATTACTCTGAAACCCAAAAACATATAAATATAAAAAATGGACACTTTGAAAATAGAATCGCTGGCCACGATAGACCAAACAGCGCAGGCGTTTCTAAAAATTATCGGCGAGAAATACCCCGACAGCCGGTGCATAATTTTCAACGCCGGAATGGGCACAGGCAAAACAACTTTCATAAAGGCACTAAGCAAGGCACTTGGAGCAATAGATGAAGTGAGCTCGCCAACATTCTCTATAGTAAACGATTATCTATGCCACGACGGATCGCACATTTACCATTTTGACCTCTACAGACTCAAGGACCTGGAAGAGGCAATGGCCGCCGGCGCCGAAGACTACATCTACGGCCAGGACTTCTGCCTGATAGAATGGCCGGAGATACTGGAGCCTATACTTCCCGAAAACACCATAACAGTAGATATCAGGGAAGAGGCCGACGGCAGCAGAACAATGAACATTCACTAACACAGCTAATACATAAAAGCCATGCCAGAACTCAGCGTACCCGAACTTACAGCCATTCCGCTGGAAAAACTCCAGGAATCGGTATTAGGACGACATCAGCTGTCGATATCGGTGATCAAGAGCAACACCGAGACCGACCTCCGTGTGCCACTTACTCCCATGGGAGTGCAGGTGCTGGCGGCCGGAAACATTAAGATAATGGTGGAATCGGGCGCGGGCAAGGAATCGAGCTACACCGACCGGCAGTACAGCGAGGCCGGAGCCGTAATATCATCGAGCAAAGACGAGCTGATGAAGAGCGACATAATAATAAAGTCGTCGCCCATATCGAAAGAGGAGGCACAGAAAACCCGCAAAAACCAGACACTGATATCGCCATTAGCTATAGCCCACACATCGGCCGAGGTAGTGCAGACCCTGATGCGCAAGAAGGTGGTGGCACTGGCCATGGAATACATACAGACCGAGAAGGATTTCTACCCCATCACACACATCAACAGCGAGATAGGCGGCCGCAACGCCATCCTGATAGGCGCCAATCAGCTGAGCAAGCAGAGCGGAGGCAAGGGCGTGCTGCTGGGCGGCATTACGGGAATATCGCCGGCATCGGTGGTGATAATAGGCACAGGCACCGCGGCTCTATACGCCGCAAGGGCCGCTCAATGCCTGGGGGCCGAGGTCAAGATATTCGACGACTCGGTATACAAGCTGCTGAATTTCACACAGAAACTGGGACGCGACATATTCACATCGGTGCTCCAGCCACAGGTGATAGAGAAGGCTCTCAGCTCAGCTGATGTCGTGATAGGTGCCAAGCGCATCAACTCGCACCCCTACCCCATAGTAACTCAGGAAATGGTAAGCCTGATGAAGAAGGGATCGGTGATAATAGACCTGAACGTGGAGACCGGATCGTGTTTTGAGACCAGCAGGCCCACCACAATCCAAAATCCCACATTCAATGAGCACGGAGTAATACACTACTGCCTTCCCGACATCACATCGCTGGTGCCGCGCACAGCAAGCATAGCTTTAAGCAACGTGATATATCCCCTTATAAATGAGATAGCTGAAAACAGCGGAATCAACCAGACAATTACATTTAATCCGCTGCTCAGACAATGTGTGTACTGCTACAGCGGATTACTTACAAACAATAACTTAGGCAAGAGGCTCGGCATCGAGAGCAAGAGCATCGACCTCTACCTATTATAAAAGACTACTTGATATTGACATCGCCGAAAAGGCCCTTCAATACTATAAATCCGAGGGCGATAACATTGGCGGTGGTGGTGGTGAGCAGGGCGATAATTTCCGACGAGTCGTACTCGAAGATATTGGCACCCTTCAGGCACATTATGCCCAAGATAGTAATCAGCCATACCGATATCAGCACGGCCACCCATCTCACCATGGTCTTGCGCTGACGAGTATCCTGATTGTAGCGCATACCCTCCTGATACTTGATGTCCCTGAGATCGGGGTCCGACGAGGGAGTTGTTTCAGCTGATGCCGACTTGCGCCACTGCAAACGCGGCTTCTTGGGTTCCTGTGAGTTTTCTGTATTTGTTGTTTCTGTTTTCTTCTTAGCAGCCATAATTATTTCTTGATTAATGAGTTAAAAAAATCTCTGATTACATAGTCGTCGATGGATTGTCCATTGTCGGGAGTAGATTTGCAGGGAGCGGAGCTTACGCACCAGTTTACGAGATCGTCCATGCTCCACGAGCCGAAGCCCCTGAGCACAAGATCGATGATATCGCGCAGGTTCTGGTCGTTCCTTAGCTTGGATATCCGGCGGTCGGATAATGAAACTTCCGAGAAATCCTCTGTCAGGAGTTTCTCGCGGAGCCTTGGAAACACCGGACCGTAAGGCCAACACTGCGGATGCTCGTCGAGCAGGCGCTTGCCGTATACGGATAGATAGGAGCCGTACACCAGAAACAGGAGCTTCTGGATTTTGGTGTGATTGACCACGATCTTCCGCTGATTGGCGGCCGCGGCCAAAAACAGGGATACATCAAGGCTCCGGTAGATGTACCTGTCTTCAATTTCATTTTCTCTTTTCATTTTCTTTCATTTTTTCCTTTTGATACTAAAAAAACTTAGGTTTTATTGAAACCTTTTCGGTTGTTAATTCGTTGCAAATTTACAACTTTGTTTTACAACTGCAAATAATTTGTAAAGATTTTTTTGGAAAAAAAAATGTGCGAGCACCCGAAAGCGCCCGCACATCGTATTCAGAAAAAGCCTAGGAATACTTGATATTAGATACCCTCGATTACGCGGGTCCAGCCGAATGGATCCTCGCACTCGCCAAACTGGATGGCAACGTACTTCTCGTAGAGCTTGGTGCATACAGGACCCGGCTTGCCGTCCTTTGCGAGAACGTAGGTCTTGCCGTTGTCAGGATCATCAATCTTGTTGATTGGGGTGATAACGGCGGCTGTACCGCAGGCACCTGCCTCCTCCATAGTCTCGAGCTCCTCCTCGGCAATGGCGCGGCGCTCCACCTTCAGGCCCATGTACTCAGCAAGCTGCATGAGGCTCTTGTTGGTGATGGATGGGAGGATTGAAGTAGATTTTGGAGTAATGTATGTATTGTCCTTGATACCGAAGAAGTTGGCTGCGCCACACTCGTCGATATATTTCTTCTCCTTGGCGTCGAGGTAGAACTCGCCATTGTAGCCGAGATCGTGAGCCTCCTTGTTGGCCTTGAGGCTGGCGGCATAGTTACCGCCCACCTTGTAGATACCAGTGCCGAGAGGGGCAGAACGGTCGTACTTGCGTGTAATCATGAAATCGCCGGTAGCGAAACCGCCCTTAAAGTAAGGACCTACTGGAGTCACAAAAATGCAGAACATGTACTCTGGGCTTGGCTTAACGCCTACTGTAGCGCCCACGCCCACCATGAATGGACGGATATAGAGAGTAGCGCCGTAGCCGTATGGTGGAATAAAGCGTGCATTGAGCGAAACCACCTTCTCCACCATCTTGATGAAGAGGTCGGTAGGCATCTCAGGCATCAGGATACCCCTTGAGGTAGACTGCATGCGTGCGGCATTCTCCTCTGGACGGAACAGGCGAACCTTGCCATCCTTTCCGCGGTAAGCCTTGAGACCCTCAAAGCTCTCCTGGCCGTAGTGCAGACATGTGGCGGCCATGCTCATGGTAACATTCTCATCCGAGGTCACCTCTATCTCGCCCCACTTGCCGTCGCGGTAGTAGCATCTTACATTATAGTCGGTCTTTACATAACCGAAACCGATCTTGCTCCAATCGGGATTGAACTCATTATTACAACTCATAATGTTTTATATTAGATTCTTTAATAACAATCATTTTGTTTCCGCAAAAGTAATCAAAAAATCAATTACCGAATGTTAAATCATGGAAAATATTTTCGAGCGAGCCCTTATTTTTGTACATCTGCAGAATAGGGGCATTCTCGCGCACCGCCATATCAAACACGGCCCGCCTGATATCCACATCATTATCGGTGGTTATCTGATAGCAGTTGCCCTCAGCCTTCACATCAGCTACACCGGGTATATTTTTTATGCAGCTAATGGCAATAGACCCATCGAGCTCCACAGTAAGCACATTCCTGGAATTCTGCTCCTTGAGGTTCTGCAGCTTGTCGTCGGCCACTATCCTGCCCTTCCTGATGATTATGGCGCGGTCGCATACGGCCTCGGCCTCCTGCATTATGTGGGTGGATAGGATTACAGTCTTGTTGCGTCCCAGAGTCTTTATCAGATTCCTGATCTCCACTATCTGGTTTGGGTCCAGACCTGTGGTAGGCTCATCGAGAATCAGGATTTCGGGATTATGCACCATGGCTCGCGCTATACCGGTGCGCTGACGGTAACCCTTGCTCAGCTCGCCAATCTTCTTGAACTGATGGTCGCCAAGACCCACAGCCTCAATCGAATAGTCAACAGCAGATTTTGTATCAGCTGATACCATATACATACGTGCCGAATACTCCAGGTACTCCCTCACGTACATGCCGAGATACAGCGGATTGTTTTCGGGGAGGTAGCCTATCAGACGCTTCAGGTCCATCATGCCGGAGCTGATATCCACGCCGTTGATGAGCACGCTGCCGCTATCAGCTGATATGCACCCGGTGATAATCTTCATGGTAGTGCTCTTGCCGGCGCCATTAGGCCCCAGAAAACCAACCACCTCACCGTTGCCTATCTCGAGGCTGATATCGTCCACGGCCCTGTTTTGTCCGTAGGTCTTTACGAGATGCTCTATTTTGAGTGACATAATCCAATTGTTTTTTTCTAATTCATGGTAGTAGTAATCATGCTGTGATAAGTTCTCGGCAGCAGATCGCGGTAATAATTGTAATTGCGCTCGGGAACATGTATCAACGTATTAGCTGGAAGATTGTAAATCTCGTCCACGCGTCCGTAGAAATACACATCCATCAGGTCGTTGTATTCAAAGACGTTTTCGCCGAGATACTCGAGGCTCTCGGGAAAATCCACCACGGGAATATAATTGTATGCAAAAGCAGTACGGCCTATGTATCTGATATAGCGTGGAAGATCAACGGACTGCAGGTCACACTTATAGAATGCGTCCTGAGGAATCTCCTCGAGGTCGTTGCAGAACCATACCCTGCGCATATCCGAATTGTGGGCAAACGAGGCACGGCCAATGCGGGTAACGTAGCGGAGGTCTATCTCCTTGAGCAGAGTGCGGCTAACGGCATCCTCACCTATATAATGGAGCGACCTCGGCAGGCGGAGCGATGTAATGCTTGTGCCGCGCAGGCATCCATAGCCGAGCTCCATAACGCCATCAGGGATAGTAATGCCCACAAGAGCCTCGCAACGGCTGAACATATAATCGCCCAGCATTGTGAGATGCGGATCGGGAGCAATGTTGATATCAATGCTCAGTGAATTGTATATACCATTTACACCCAAAGGATTGCCATCCTGATCAAACCTGTTCCAGAGAAGTGCGTATTCCCAGAAATCCGACTCGTCGCAAAGTCCCTCTATGGTGATATAGATGGTGCCGTGGTAATCGTAATCCAATGCGTCGTCAAGAATCGCCTTCAGCTCCAGTGGATCGTCGGAGATATAAAACTCCTGCTCAAAATAGTCGTCAGACAATACATAATCAGGGTCTTGCTCGTCCCAGAAATCATCGCAGGATACGGCAAAAAACATCGACATCAGCAATGCCATCAGATAAAAGTATCTTTTCATAGTGCTTTAATATTATTAGATTAAAAAACTTTGTTAAAATTTAATTGATTGCAAATATATTAATTTTTTTTCAGTAAATAAATATCTTTGATTATCTTTGCACTTTATAAATACATATATAAAAAATGCGACAGTACAATTATCCCAAAGTAATATTGAAATCGGGCAAGGAGCGCTCGCTGCAGCGGCTTCACCCCTGGATTTTCTCAGGCGCCATCAAGAATATCGTAGGCAACGCCATCGACGGCGAGGACGTGGCAGTATATGACAACGGCAACAGATTCCTCGGCCTGGGCCACTATCAGAAGATAGGCTCGATATCGGTGCGCGTATACACATTCAGCGAGGTGGAGCCCAACCGTGAGTTCTGGAAGGCCAAGATACAGAACGCCATCACCGTGCGCCAGACTCTCGGCTACCTCGATTCGCCCGATACAAACGTGTGCCGACTGATACACGGCGAGGGCGACGGATTCCCCGGATTCATCTGCGATTATTACAATGGAATAGTTGTATTCCAGAGCCACAGCCGCGGAATGTATAACCTGGAGCCAATGTTCGCCGAGATTTTCCGCGAGATACTTGGCAACAAGGTTACCACAATATACGACAAATCGGAGAAGACACTTCCAAAGAGCGACGGCCTCGTGGTGGAGGACAAATTCCTCTACGGAAACGAGCAGGAGAAGATAGTGCTGGAATATGGCATGAAATTCTACGTAAACGTGGTGGAGGGACAGAAGACCGGCTACTTCATCGACCAGAGAGAGAACCGTCTGCTTCTCAGAAACTTCTCTAAGGGCAAGAATGTGCCCAACATGTTCTGCTACACGGGCGGATTCTCGATATCGTCATTGAAGGGCGGAGCTAATAGCGTTACTTCAATAGACGCATCACAAACAGCTATCGATCTGGCCATTAGAAACGGCGAGATAAACGGCTACAAGGACAACCACGAGGCCCTGGCCGTGGACGCGTTCGAGTATCTCGACAATATGGAGAAGGACAGATTCGACCTCATAGTGCTCGATCCGCCAGCCTTCGCAAAGCACGCCAACGTGATAAACAATGCCGTGAAGGGCTACACCCGAATCAACCGCGCGGCCATGGAGAAGATAGCGCCCAACTCGGTGCTCTTCACATTCTCGTGCTCTCAGGCCATCGACAAGCAGACCTTCCGAATGTGCGTGATGGAGGCGTCACTGCAGGCCAAGCGCAAGATCCGCATTCTCCATCAGCTCACCCAGCCCAACGACCACCCAATCTCGATATACCATCCAGAGGGAGAATATCTGAAGGGACTGGTGGTGTTTGTGGAGTAAGTAGTTACAAAAATGGAACGCGGATTACGCAGATCAGGCGGATATTCGCAGATAAAAAAAACAGTGCAAATCTGCTCAATCTGCGTCATCCGCGTTCTATAAATACAGTAAAATAAATCAACAACAAAAATGCACTATACAGAATCGCTGACAAATTACGGCAGAAACAAGACCATGGAGGTTGCTATCGGTGACAAGAAGATTGGCGCCGGGAACTCCATCAAGGTTCAGACTATGTGCAACACACCTACAAATGAGGTGGAGAAAACAGTTGCGCAGATTGCGAATGTGGCCAAAAACACAAAATGCGATATCATTCGCGTTACTGTGCCATCCATGAGCGACGTGGAATGTCTGAGGCAGATTCACGACAGCCTTGTGGCTCAGGGAATTACAATTCCGCTGGTGGCCGACGTCCATTTCAATGCCGCGATTGCGTTCGAGTGCGCAAAGATTGTTGAGAAAGTACGCGTAAATCCCGGAAACTTCGGTCATCACGACCTTGCCTGCCTCTCCGAGGAGGAGTTCAAGGCCGAGGGCAAGTTGCTGGAGGATACTTTCAGGGATTTTCTGAAAGTATGCACAGAGCACGGCACCGCTGTCAGAATAGGAACTAATCACGGTTCGCTATCCAAGAGAATACTAAACCGTTACGGCGACACACCTGAAGGAATGGTTGAATCTGTGATGGAGTTTCTGAGAGTGGCAGTTCAGGAGAAATTCCAGAACATAGCCATCTCGCTGAAATCGAGCAACCCGACGGTAGCCATCCGCGCCGCCCGTCTCATGGTGAAGGCCATGAACGACGAGGATATGCATTATTGTCTGCATCTGGGAGTCACCGAGGCCGGCGAGGGTCAGGAGGCGCGAATCAAGTCAGCCTCAGGCATTTGTCCTCTGCTGAACGACGGCATAGGCGACACCATCCGCGTATCGCTCACCGAGGATCCAGAGAACGAGATAGAGCCCGGAATCCAGATTGCCGAATACGCCAAGGCCATCGCCAACGCCGAAAAGCTCCCCGAGATTCCAGCCTTCTACGATCCGTACCACTACACCAAGCGCAAATCCACAAGCGTGGAGGGCGTGGGCGGCGGAAATATTGCCACAGTGGCGCTCATGATAGATAATATGTATCAGCTGCAAGACCTTATAAAAAACACCGAGGCCCTGCGGAGCGAAAACAAGCTGCCCGACATGGTGATATGCACCAACAGCGACATGGTGGACAAGTGCAAATCGGTGCTCAGAGGTATCAGGGTGCTATCTCCGGGCCATCAGCTGGCTATAGTGGACGAAAACACCGACTACGAGGCCATAAAGGAAATCCGCGACCAAATACTGATAGCCGAGCCAAAGAATCTGAACAAGACCGGCGCCATAAGGTATATTTTTTATCAGCTGAAACAAACCGGAAACACGTGCCCCGTACTCCTGAAGTGCGACGGAGGCATCAGGGACGAGAGATTCAGCTCGTTCGCCGCCGCGGCCGAATGTGCAGGAACTTTCATAGACGGATTTGGCGATGGTGTCTGCTTATCAGCTGATAAGAATACAATGGACAGCGTACTGCTTGGGTATCAGATACTTCAGATAAGCAGGCTGAGGATATCCGGCACAGAATATGTATCGTGCCCGGGCTGCGGACGCACAATGTACGACCTGCAGGGAACCGTAAGGAAGATAAAGGACGCCACCCGCAAATACCGAAACATAAAGATAGCCGTAATGGGCTGCATAGTGAACGGACCCGGCGAGATGGCCGACGCAGATTTCGGATACGTGGGCATGGGAAAAGGCAAAATTGCCCTCTACAAGGCCGGCGAAGTTGTCAAAAAAGGCATCCCCGAAGAAAATGCGGTGGATGAACTAATAAAATTAATAGATAATTCACATTTATAATGGAAATTTGATGTAACTTTGCGGACAACAACATAAGTACTTACTAATAAAAAGATAAAACTAAATCTTAAAAAACATTTTGACGTCATGAAAAAATTTGGAACTACTATCATCACTGCGCTGATCTGCCTGATGGCGGCAATGAGCGCAATGGGCTCCGAGATAAAGCTTGAGGGCATCTTCAGGGGCGAGAACCTCTTTGTGAAGAACCCATTTGCGCCATCGGGCGTGGGATTCTGCATATTCGAGATTACCGTAAACGGACAAGTGGCCAACGACGAGATCAACAGCTCGGCATTCGAGGTGAACCTCTCGCAGTATCACCTGAAGGACGGCGACCCTGTAAATGTGGTGATTAAGCATAAGGACGGATGCACTCCCAAGGTGCTGAACCCCGAGGTACTGCTCCCAAAGAGCACATTCACAATGGTATCGCTGAAGGTAGACAAGACCGGCAAGGTGACATTCAGCACCAAGGACGAGAAGGGATCGCTCCCATTCTCGGTAGAGCAGTTCAAGTGGAAGAAGTGGGTGACAGTAGGCCAGGTAGCCGGCAAGGGCACTCCAGCCCTCAACAACTACTCAATAAACATTACCCTGCACTCGGGCATCAACAAGATCCGCATCAAGCAGGTGGACAGCAACAACAAGCCACGCTACAGCAACGAGGTAACATTCAACAACCTGGAGGGCGAGGTAACATTCAAACCCGGCAACAACGGTGTGGCCACCAATCAGCTTACATTCTCGCGCGTAACCGAATACGAGATTTTCGACTTTTACGGCAAGCGCGTAGACAAGGGCAAGGGCAGTACAGCTAATGTGGCAACTCTGCCCAAGGGCACATACTTCATCAACTACGACTGCAAGAGCGAGTCGTTCGAGAAGAAATAAAAGGACACTTAAAATAAAAAATCATACAAAAACATTATGGCAAAGAAAGCATTAATGATGATTCTCGATGGATGGGGAATCGGCGACAAGAGCAAGGGCGACGTTATCTATCAGACAGCTACCCCTTATATGGATTATCTGACAGCAAACTATCCTAATTCTCAGCTCCTTACCAGCGGCGAGAATGTTGGTCTTCCTGATGGTCAGATGGGTAACTCGGAGGTAGGTCACCTCAATATCGGCGGCGGTAGAATCGTTTACCAGGACCTCGTAAAGATCAATATGGCCTGCAAGGACAACTCTATCCTCCAGAATCCTGAGATCCAGTCGGCTTACGGCTATGCCAAGGCCAACGGCAAGAGCGTTCACCTTATGGGATTGACCTCTACAGGCGGCGTTCACTCTTCATTGGCTCACCTCTTCAAGCTCATCGACATTTCCAAGGAGTTTGGCGTTAAGAATACTTTCGTACACTGTTTCATGGACGGCCGCGACACCGATCCTAAAAGCGGTAAGGGCTTTATCGCCGACCTCCAGAAGCACATCGACGAGGTAGGCACAGGCGCCATCGCTTCTATCATCGGCCGTTTCTACGCTATGGACCGCGACAAGAGATGGGACCGCGTAAAGGTTGCCTACGACCAGCTCGTAAACGGCAAGGGCCGTCAGGTAGCTGATATGGTAGAGGGCGTACAGAGCTGCTACGACTCTCACACCGACGAGCACAAGAACACCGACGAGTTTATGGAGCCACTCATCAACTCTAATGTTGACGGCACCATCAAGGAAGGCGACGTTGTAATCTTCTTCAAC
>JAZUEG010000422.1:0-2438 GCA_045640025.1 Bacteroidales bacterium | reverse complement strand
CCTGACTCCTGAGCGCGCCCGTGCCGAAGCTCAGGAAATTGAAGATCCAGTATATCATATTGAAAATGGTGCCTCCCACCGAGATGGCGCCAATATAGACCTCACTGCCTAAGTGTCCCGTAATCGCCATATCCACAAGGCCCAACAACGGTACTGAGACGTTGCTGATGATGCTCGGGATGGCTATTTTGAGTATGTCGGATGATTCGTTTATCAATTTCATAATGCGCAAAATTAATAACAAAAATTAAAATTTTGCATAATTTTTGTTTTTGTGTTAAAAAGAATTAAATTTGCGATGTTTTATAACATAAAATTATTTTAGATATGAGAAAATTTTTCTTGACACTTATGGTAGCCGCAAGCACAGCGCTTGCCTTTGGTCAGGCTCCACAGCAGGCTGACAGTACACGACATGGCGGTCCTCATCACGAGGGACACCACCATCACGGCGCACCCGAGGGACAGAGAGGTCCTCAGGGTCAGATGGGCCCAGGAGGTCCGGGCGCGCAGGGCGGTCCTCAGAAGAATCCTTTCTTCATGGACAAGGTTTTCAAGACTTTCATGGTGAAGGGTTACGCTCAGGGCGGATATTATTATATCGACAAGGATCCCAAGAAGCATAGCGTGACACCAAACATGATTCCTGTTCCCAATGCTCCAGAAAGTACTATGATGCCCGATCCAAAGAATCCTTTTACCACTCACGACGACAAGACAAGCACATTCGATATGAAGAGAGCATACATTTTTGCTCAGGCCAACCTCACCGACCACTTCTCTTTCTGGATCATGTATGATTTCTGTGGCGAGTTCAATGAGTACTACCTTGAGTACAAGGCGTTTAAGGGCGGTCAGTTGAACTTCCGTCTCGGTCAGCAGAAGCATCCATTCGGTCTCGAGAATCCATATTCTCCCACCAAGGTTGAGCTTATCGACGTTTACTCTCAGGCCACCACATACCTTGCTGGCGTAATGGATCCTTTGATGGGCGTTCAGTATGGCCGTGAGCTCGGTCTCGTAATGCTCGGCGATATCATGAACAAGCACGTTCACTATGAGTTTGCCGTTCTCAACGGTTCGGGTATCAACTGCACCGACCGCAACAACGACAAGGATTTCGCTGGCCGTATCGAGATTTCTCCAGTTCAACAGTTCAAGGTTGTGGGCTCGCTCTACAATGGTACCGGCAATGTGATCGATGGACCTTATCCATTGCTCTACACCAGAAAGACTCTTCAGGGTGCTCCTAACGAGACCTCTACTCTGAAGCCTGGCATGGACTACGACCGCAGCCGCTGGGCCATCGGTGCCGAGTACCGCTCTCAGCTTATGCAAGGTCCTGGCGCTTGCGACTACTGGGACGTACGTCCTATAGTACTCCGTACAGAGTATCTCCAGGGCAAGGACGACTGCTACAAGAGCGAGGGTTTCTACGTGACTGGCGCTTACCCATTGCCTAAGTGCAGGTTCGACGTTGTGGCCTCTTACGACTACATGAACTACAACAAGGATCTCGACCTGAAGCAGACCAACATTGTGGCAGGTATTCAGTACTGGGTTTACAAGCAGTGCCGAGTTCAGCTCCAGTACACACACTGCGATTCCGAGCTCAACGGCAAGTACAACCAGATCCAGCTTCAGACACAGGTAGCATTCTAATTACGAATTACGATTTGATTTATGTTAATCAAGATTATTCTTACAATAATATTTTTGGCCATTATGATTTTCGTGGGCATCTACTCACGCAAGCAGGCCAAAAGTGTTGACGGCTTTGTGCTTGGTGGCCGAAATGTAGGCCCATGGCTCACAGCCTTTGCATACGGCACCTCGTATTTCTCGGCTGTGGTTTTCGTGGGATACGCTGGTCAGTTCGGCTATAAATACGGTCTGTCGAGCTCATGGATTGGTGTCGGCAACGCCATCATAGGTTCGCTTCTGGCATGGATAATTCTCGGACGCAGAACCAAGGCCATGACACAGCATATCAAGAGCCGTACGATGCCCGATTTCTTTGGTACACGTTTCGATTCGCAGGGACTCAGGATCACCGCTTCCATTATCGCGTTTATATTCCTTATCCCTTATACAGCAGGCGTTTACAATGGCTTGTCGAGACTTTTCGCAATGGGATTCGATATTCCATACGAGGCTTGTCTCGTTACCATGGCGGCCCTGACGGCGGTTTATGTAATCCTGGGCGGATACAAGGCCACTGCCATCAACGACTTCATTCAGGGTATCATCATGATATTCGGAATCGTTGCCGTAATCTGCGCAGTGATAGCCTCCAAGGGCGGTCTCGGTGAGGCTGTCTCTAACCTTGGTTCATTGCCAGCGGATGCCGACCCTAACGTGAACGGCGGTTTCGCGGATTTGTTCGGGCCTGACCCGCTGAATCTGTTTGGCGTTATTGTATTGACCTCGCTCGGCAC
>JAZUEG010000421.1:0-1706 GCA_045640025.1 Bacteroidales bacterium | reverse complement strand
CACTGCAGCACCGAGAGAAGCCCCAGGAGCAATGTATCGATGGAATGCCATCCTCGTATGTGGTTGGTCTCGTGGGCGATAACGGCTCTCAGCTCGCTATCGGCGAGGTCGCGCGACTTGCTGCCCAGAAATATGTTTCTGAAAAACGAGAAAGCCACCGTGGGCGCGCCTATGCGGTAGAGCCTGATTCCGCCGCCTATCCGCATGAATCTGCCCCGGCGGAGCGAGAGTGTCCTGCGGATTCCGTTTACATAGCTGATGAGTTTTACCAGCACCCCGGCCATGTATACGGCGAATACCACTGCTATTATATTATCAAAGAGCTGCGACTGGCAAAACTCGTATATCGAGTTGCTTACCGTCTTGTCGTGGGTGAGCGTTACCACATCCACCGGCCCGCGGCTTACTACCTCCACTATGGCATCGAGCCTGTGGCGAGGCTGAGGATGTGCGTAGAACCTTATCTTCATCAGCGGCAGTATGTAGCATACGGCAGCTGATACAAGGATGTATCCCCTCTCCCACTTGTGGTAGCTTGCGCCTGAATACACGCCATTGTATATGAACGTGAGCACCGCGAATATGATGCCCGCCTCGAGCGTGTATATTAGGAAACCGAGCATATAAGATATTGCTTATTGTCCTATGATTTCCCTGATCTTGGAAATCTCCGATTCCGAAATTTCCTCCTCGTCCACCATGTATGAGACCATTGTCTCGTAGCTGCCGTCGAAGTAGTTCTTGAGCATCTGGCCAAAGGTGAACTTCTTGTACTGAAGCTTGGATACCTTTGGGAAGTATTCGTATGTGCGGCCGTAAGCCTTGAAATCCACGAAACCCTTCTCCACCAGGATTCTCACTACCGAGCTTATGGTGTTGTATGGAGGCCTTGGCTCTTCCATCTCCTCGATTACATCCTTCACGAAAGCCTTCTTGAGCTTCCAGAGAATCTGCATCACTCTTTCTTCTGCCTTTGTTAATGCTTCCATAATTGAAAATTTAGTTGATTAATTGATAATGCAATATTATAACTTATTTTTCAGTTTACCAAATTTATTTTGCAGTTTTTTAACGGAATTTTCAGTTTTGTTTTTAAACTGCTGATTTAATGGCGATTGGATTTACATTTTTATTCCGACACAAACTTGATCGGCACCGTATGGGATACTTTCACAACCTTGCCACGCTGACATCCAGGCTTCCACATAGGCAAAGAACTGACCACACGCAAGGCTTCCTTATCGAACAGCTCACCTGCTCCACGGAGTATTTCAGGATTGATAACCTTGCCATCATAATCAATTACAAACCTGACATAGACTGTTGGAGTTACTCTGGGCTCCACGTTTTCGGGATAGTTGACATTTTCAGCGATGTATTTACGGAGGGCCGTCTCGCCACCGGGAAACTCGGGCATATCTTCCACTATGAAATATACCTGAGGCTCGCAAACCACCTCGTCGCTATCATTTCCATCTGCGTATTCTACATCCACATAACCGATGTCATCAACGGTAACGTCATCATTGCATGGCCGAGATACATCCTGAGCCCCAAGCACCGACGATGCCGTAATCAATGCTATTGATAAAAACAATCGTTTCATAGGCATTAAATTTTAATGGTTAATATTTCAAATTGCTCAATCAGTTAATTAACTGATAATGCAATATTATAACTTATTTTTCAGTTATGCAAATTTATTT
>JAZUEG010000420.1:0-5951 GCA_045640025.1 Bacteroidales bacterium | reverse complement strand
CGTAGCCGCTGTTGTGGGCTGTGCCGTATATGTTGCTGAAGCCCTGGTAGAGGTGTCCGCCAATGATGTTGGTGGCGGCGTATGCCTTGGGGCTGTTGAGAATCTGGTTGGTGTAGTCCTCGCGTGTGCCGCAAGCCTCAGGTGCCATGAGTTTTACGCCGGTTTTCTCTACGATGTAGGCGCCGTATTTTCCACAAACTCACGGATCTCGCTTGGGGCCCAGTACATGAACTCGGCATCAGGCTCGTTCTGCACACTCATGGCGTAGATGGGCACGCCCTGATTCTTCATGTAGTTTACGTAAGCCACAAGGTGGTCGGCGTATGCCTGCCAGTTGGCTGTGGAATATTTCAGGTGTTTTACTTTCTGCTGACGCTGCTCTCTCTGTCCATCGCTCCACACGATCTCGGTGACTTCTTCCACCATGCTCTTGGGTGCCTCCCATGGACAGGCTAATATAATTGCGCCATCAGCTACAGCCTGCTTTATTACATTGATATCAGCTCCCCAGTTGGCCTTGTCGGGATAGATGTAGAGGCGGAGGATGTTCATGCCCCACTCCTTATATAATACATCGATCTGACCTGTGGATGGCGACGGTGCCCAGCCTTTTGGAGGAAGCATGGCGCCTATGCCACCACTTTCTGATAGGTTTTGCCGGTATTGTAGCTTGCCTTGCTGAGTGTAACGTCGGCAAGCGAGAATTCTTTTTGAGGCTTGTAGGAGCTGAGGTCCATGCCTTCGATATCCATACTGCCGGCCGGGCTCTCGTTTTCCGGTTTTGGCTCCACGTAGCTGATTACATTGTCTTCCTTGCCGCATGACGACATCATAAGTACCGTCATCAGGCTAAGCACTGCAAATAATCTAAGTTTCATAATTTGTATATTTTATTTAGAATTTAAGAACGCTGAGATTTCTTTTGGCGTTTTCGTTGCCCTGTGCGGCGGCTTTCTCGTAATACATCTTGGCCATTGGCACGTCCTTGGCCACGCCCATGCCGAAATAGTAGCATGATGCCAGATCTACTCCAAATCCGTTTTCATAGCAGATACCCAGATTGGAAGTAGCCACATGGTTGCCCATGGAAGAGGATTTCTGGAAACTCTCTACCGCGTTTCCGTAATTTTTGGCATTGAAGTAGCCAATGCCTTCCTGTAGATAATCGTCGGCTGTCTTTTGATTCTGACCGAACGATTGTGCGGCAAATCCCAAACAAAGGATCAGAAGCATGAATAATTTTGTTGTTTTAGTCATCATAATAGTATAGTAATTAAAGATTGTACAAAATAAATACTATTTAATAAGAAAAACAAATATCCTGCTCAAAAAAATCCCTTCTTCTTTTTTCAACGCGTAGTTTTTTCATTAACTTCTGACGCAAAAATTGCGGTATGAGTCCCCGACAAACTCTCCCGAACACGTAACAATCTGTTAAAAAACGGAAACAGGCGAATTGACACATGGCATTATCACAGACATCAGGATTTTGTATTTGTTCGAGAAGATTAGGCAAGTGTTGAAGGTTGTGGGGGTATAGAAGGGGTTGTGGAAAGAGAATTTATAAAAAATCTGGAACGGCACGCAGGCCGTTCCGGAAAGAAAGGTAGTTACTTTACCAAGCTGTATACTTCACGATACAAAGTTTTTATTTGTTTCTCTTGTGAAGCGGAAAATTTGATTTCCATATTTTTTGCCATATATTCTTTGATATAATAGTTACGGAAAAAAGTATATCTATCAATTTTAGTATGTGTATTCTTTAACTCAGTCTTTTTCCTTTTTAGTTCAGACATTACATCATTAAAATACAATGATGGTACATCCACCTTTTTCAAAAGACCATTTACTTCTCTGAACAAAGAACCGAACTGATTAATTTGCACTTCCGCTACTCTACCTTCCAATATTTCCCTTGCGTACCTCATATCGTCCATTTGGTTGACGTAAGTATTGTACTGGTCCAAAGTAGGAGAACCTGATAATCCTAACTTCATTTTTTTGAGTTCTGACATCAATTTATTGTAATAAACCAAAGCCGGATCCTTCAAATTGGAAACTTGCTCTCCAATACCTTGTGAATTCAATTGCGAAAGAACCTCTCTTGCTGATCCTATATAACCATTTTCTATTGCTTTTTGATACCACTTAGCGGCTTGCTTCACATCTTTTTCAACACCGTAACCATTTTCGAAATAATAACCCATCCAATTTTGGGCAGATGGACATCCCAATTCAGCTGATTTTCTAAATAAAGAGGCCGCTTTCTGATAATCTTTATTTACACCATCCCCTTCGTGGTAACACACCCCTAAGGCATATAATGCATATGCATTATCTTGTTCTGCCGCCTTGTTATACCATTTCACAGCTTCCGCCATATTCTTCCTTAAACCCAATCTGCCCAATTTGTAGGCCAAACCAACTGATAGCTGAGCATTTGCATAACCATTATTTGCCGATTTATTCAGCCAAAAAAATGCTTGTTGTTCATTTGCTTCAACACCTTTACCCGATTCATAACAATCTCCCACATAATATTGAGCTTCTTTCCAATTATATTTTGCCAACTTTTCAAAATATGTAAATGCCGTCGAGTAATCTCTAATAACACCTTTCCCATAATAAAAACAATAAGCCAATTGTTGTGTTGCAGGTGAATAATTTTGTGCCTTTGCCTTTTTAAACATAGTAACAGCATATTTATAATTTGTAGCGACGCCTGTGCCATATAAATAGCACATACCTAAATTGTATTGGCCTATCTTGTATCCAGCCTTAGCGGATTCATAATAATTATAAAAGGCCTTAGTGTATTCTCCATTATCTAAATAATAATCCCCATTTTCATTATCGACTACCATATTAATGACCTTGTAAAAATTATTTGCATCTCGTTTGGCTTTCCATATCATGTCTTGATTAACAGTATTCCAAGAAATGTCAAAATTTCTAATATAATTCAAATTATTATAAGCTTTTTCGTATTGGCCTAATTCAAAATAACAAACAGCCTTTCCAAAAGCAGCTTGTACTTTGGCATAGTCACGATCATCTACGCCAACAGCCAATAAACGGTCAAGAGCCCTTTGGGGGTCATTGTCCTCCAGAATGATTTTCAGTCCGTCTTTAACCTCTTTCCCGTGTTCTGTGCTATAAACGTAATCATACATATCTTTTACTGCCCTTAACGGACCTGCAAATTGGGATATTTTGTTGACGACTTTTAATGCTTTATTTAAGGACGATTGAGAATATATATTATTCGTCAAAGAAAATATTACAACTAATAATGTAAGGATCTTTTTCATTGTTTTAATATAATTGATTGTTTACAAATATAATTTGCAAAAATAAATCGAACTTGTGCCACATTTAGGCAGAAGTTCAATTTTTCCCGTTTTATAGATTAATACTACGCAAATATAGGAGAATTTTGGGAGATTTGCAAAAGATTTTGGGGATTTTTTCAAGTAAAACCCAAAAAATCGACCGGAAAACAAAAGCAATTATTTTTGCCAGCATCAGAAAAACAAGTAACTTTGCGGAAATCAAAACTAGTAAATATGAATCTTGTAGAAACCCACCGCATAGAATTCAAACAGAAACTCACCAAGGAACTGGAAATCGAACGAGAAGTAGTATCGTTCCTAAATTCCCGGGAGGGAGGCCGTATATATATTGGCATTGCCGACGATGGCACTGTGATTGGTGTGGAAGACGCCGACGGAGACACTCTGAAAGCGAAAGACCGAATCCTGAAAAACATTTTGCCATCACCGTTGGGTCTTTTCGACATACAGATTGAGGATATGGATGAGAAAAGGGTGATCATGATCTCGATAGCCACAGGATCCGAGAAGCCATATTACTGGAAGAAATACGGGATGACAGAGCAAGGCTGTCACATACGCGTGGGTACTGCGTGTCAGCCCATGAACAGGGATATGATAGAGGACTTGTTCTCGCATCGTGTGCGCCGTTCACTGAGGAATGTTCCATCGCCAATGCAAGACCTCACATTCCGTCAGCTGAAAATCTATTACGACGAGCACGGCCATAATCTCAACGAGAATTTTATGAAGAGTCTTCAGCTGCTCACCGACGACGGGAAACCAAACTATATCGCATTCCTATTGGCCGACAACAACTCTATGCCACTGAAACTCGCCAAATATGCAGGAACCGACAGAACCGAGCTTATCGCCAGTACAGATTACGGCTTCTGCTCTATCCTAAAGGCCACCGACTCAGTTCTTGGACGTATGGACATAGAGAACGAAATCCGTACCGAGAAAACGTACCCTTACCGCGTCAACAAGCCTATGTGGAATACAAAGGCAATGAGGGAGATTGTCATTAACGCAATTGTCCATAACGATTACTTCAATGAGGTTCCGCCCAAATTCGAGATATTCTCCGACAGAGTAGAAATCACGTCAGCGGGACGCCTTCCCGAAGGTCTCTCAAAAGAAGAGTTCTTCTCCGGCGTATCAAATCCACGCAACAAAGAACTTATGCGCATATTCTGCGACCTTGATATGGTGGAGGCACTCGGCTCCGGAATGCCTTTAATTGTAAGGACTATCGGCAAGGAAAGTTTCGTATTTATGGACAACTACATAAGAATAGTAATCAAGTTCGACGAAGCCATAGCTATTGAGGCCGATCAGCCCAAAGCAAAAAATGTAGAACATGGTGTAAAAGTCAGCGAGGTTCAATACAAAATATTGAAAACATTGCAAAATGAGCCGAAAATGACATTGGTTGAATTAGGATCAATGTTAGGATTAAGCCGTTCTGGAATAAAATACAACATAGATATTTTGCAAACTAATGGATTATTGCAACGCAAAGGATCTAAGAAGGACGGATATTGGTTTGTAGTAATTAGCAATTTTTCGATTAAGAAAAAATAAAGGTTAGTTTAAAGGTCAGTTTTTTTTTAAAACTGACCTTTAAAACTGACCTGTAAACTAGCAAGAAAACCAACATAAGAACCGCATTGCAAGTACTTGTAATAATGATTTCATTATAAACCAGCAAGAAAACCAGCAAGAAAAACTAACCTTTAAAAACAAAAAAAACGCACAGAAAACAATCCCTTGTCTTCTGTGCGATTTGATTTTATAAACGTATGGTGGAGACGCACGGCCGTGCGTCTCTACGGGCGAATTACACAATTGTACATCCTGTGCAAGGCTTCAGCTGCTTGAAGAAGTCGTTGCCCTTGTCATCTACGAGGATGAATGCTGGGAAGTCCTCTACCTTGATCTTCCAGATAGCCTCCATGCCAAGCTCTGGGTACTCAACGCACTCAATAGACTTGATAGAGCTCTGTGAGAGAACGGCTGCAACGCCGCCGATGGTGCCGAGGTAGAATCCGCCGTGCTTCTTGCAGGCATCAGTAACCTGCTGTGAGCGGTTACCCTTGGCAATCATAACGAGCGAGCCGCCATTAGCCTGGAACTCATCAACGTATGGGTCCATACGGCCTGCGGTTGTTGGGCCCATAGAGCCGCAAGGATATCCCTCTGGAGTCTTGGCTGGACCTGCGTACAATACTGGGTGATCCTTGAAGTACTGTGGCATACCCTCGCCTGCATCGAGACGGGCTTTCAACTTGGCGTGGGCGATATCGCGGGCCACGATGATTGTACCCTTGAGGTTTACGCGGGTGGAAACAGGATATTTGGCGAGCTCTGCGCGAACTGCGTCGATACCCTTGTCGAGGTCGATCTCGATAGTGTTGGCACCCTCGCCGGCCTTAGCGTACTCGGCTGGGATAAGCTCTGAAGGATTGCTGTCCATCTTCTCGAGCCAGATACCGTCCTTGTTGATCTTGGCCTTGATGTTTCTATCGGCCGAGCAGCTAACGCCCATACCGATAGGACAGCTTGCGCCGTGGCGTGGCAGACGGATTACGCGGATATCGTGAGCGAGGTACTTGC
>JAZUEG010000419.1:0-6636 GCA_045640025.1 Bacteroidales bacterium | reverse complement strand
GGTCTCGCCACAGGCAGAAGTCTCGCACTTGGCTGCGTCGCAGGCCTTCTCGCACTTGGTGGTGTCGCAAGACTCTTTGCACTTCTGGTCGTTGTTGTTGCTGGCATTGCCGCCGCATGATGCCATTATTGCTGCCATTGCCAATACGGCTGCCGACATAAATACTTTTTTCATGATTGTTTTTTGCTAATTATATTGTTAATTTTTTATCCTTTTTCCTTTTGCCGGGTTCCAAAAAATAAATCAGTATCTGAGTCTCAAGTCTATGATATTGTTGTATAGGAAATAGCACTGCAAACCATTGCATTCCTTGATCTTGCATTCGAGATAGCTCTTAACGGGAACTATTATCGTGTCGCCGTTTTTCACGTATTGAGCCGAGTAGGTGTAAGTGCGGTTGAGCGGAAGTGCAAAAGTGTTTCGCTCCCTGGATGTTATGCTGTCGGTCATCAGCTTGCCGTCCAGAGTGCCGTCGTATACCGAGATTTTTACATCGCCCATATCGTCGCTCACCCAGAGAACAGCGTCGCCCGATTCGGGCTCGTCGTCATTATCTCCGAGGTGGATGTAGCTGTTGTTGCAGTTGCAGTCTTCCTCGTCGTTGAAATACCATTCCTCGTCGTTGGCTATCTCCGATATGGCATCGCATCCAGCCAGCGCTAATAGTGATGAAAGTACTATGGTAGAGAATTTTGCCATGGTCTGACGCTCTGAATATTAACATCACAAAATTATGTGTTTTTGTCAATATTACCAAATTATTTACATGTTATTTTTTTAGCTAAAAAAAATTAAATGCTTGGTTATATCAATAATTATATATATTTTTGCATCATAGAAAAAATATTTGTATGCGACACATACTAAAACTATATATATTATCGTTAGTATTGATAATGACCTCATGTGGCGGCAAGTACGATGATTGGGAGGTGGATTCGGAGGATGTGCATGGATATGTGAATGTATGTACAATCTTCGAGACTGATAATCAGGACTTTCTGCTATATATCGACAGTCACGATTCGGCAGCTGATTCCTGTGAGATACGCGACTACGATCAGGTTGTTAATGTGCTGAACAGCCACGGTTTCATCGACTTGGAGTATTTCATGCACGTGCATTCCAAGCTGAATCCTGTGCTGGATGTGATAAGGAACAATCCTAATGTGGAGCGTTTCCCCGGCATTGGCACAGCTGACCTCTCGTTCTTGGAGGATGGCGAGAAACAATACCGCAAGTTCTTGGAAGACAATACTCTGTCCAACGACGACAAGGAGTTTTACCGTGCTCAGATGGCCCAGATAGAGACCACAAAAATCGACCTTCTGCACAAGCAGGAGAAAAACAAGCTCTGGGTAGACTTGGTCCGCAATCAGTCGGCCAGCAAGACCGATGTGGTGCTTGAGGACCTCGATATCATGCAGCTCACGATTTTGGAGCGGGAGATGACAAAATTTTAGGATTTGGCTTAAGATTTTGAACCCAACTATAATAACTTAATATTTTTTATATTATGAAGTCTGTTAAATTACTCATCGCAACCTTGATTTTTACAGGTGCGTTCAATTTTTCAGCATCGGCTCAGACAGCTGATGATGAAAACACCGTGGCATTAACTAATGCCGATGCTCCTAAGGTTGAGGAAATGGAAATGGCTGAAAATGCCGAAGAGATGTATGGCGAGCTCAATGTGTGGCCCAAGCAGTCTTCTATCAAGGTAATGCTTGAGATAGAGGATTCTCACACTATCACCATCAAGAATCTTGCTGGTATCACAGTCAAGGAGATGCAGTTGGCTAAGGGACAGAGCATCAATGTTGAGTCGCTCCTTCCCGGCACCTACACCATCTACACCGACGACAAGAGAAAGGGCACTTTCATCAAGAAGTAGTCCGATTGCCTTGATCTGAGGTTTTCAGTTTTTTTTCAACTTTTATTCTTACTTTTTCTTTTAAAAAGGTTACATGTTTAAATTTACGACTTGGCAGTTCCAAATAAAGTTGGCCAAGTCGCTAAATTTAGATATGTGATTTTTTTGTATCTTCTATTTCCCATTGATACCGCAGCCCTCGTAGATGGCATTGCATATTTTCTGCCTTATTTTCAGAGTGTTGAGATTGTTGTTGCTTTGTGTTGGGAATACTCTGTTGCTCAGGAAAACTATCACAATATCGTTTTCGGGATCGGCCCAGGCGCATGTGCCTGTAAAACCCGTATGGCCGAATGTTCTGTGGCTGGCGTATTGCGATGCAAAACTGCTGGGCGCGAGGTCGAAACCGAGTCCGCGCGATGTGTTGGGCTGCTTGGCTATGAATCTGTCTACAGTGGCGCTTTTCAGGTACCTTTTGCCATTGTATACACCCTTGTTTAGCAGCATCTGGAAAAGTATTCCGAGGTCCTGCGCCGACGAGAAAATTCCAGCGTTGCCGGCCACTCCGCCCAGAAACGCCGCCGATGGATCGTGTACGTCGCCCTGCAGTAGTTTCCCCGTCCATTGATGCGCCTCGGTGGGCACTATCCTTTCCTTGCTGAATCTTTCAAGTGGCAGATAGCCAGTGGTTTCCATGCCCAAAGGCTTGTAAAAATTTTCCTCCAGAAATACGTTGGCCTTGGTCTTGAGCACGTTTTCGGCCGCCCACTGGAGGTATATCATATTGATATCCGAATACTTGTATCTCTTACGGCGGTTCATCTGCTGCTCAAAGAAAAATCTGTACAGCGAGTCCTGATAATTGTTTTTCATCCAGATGCCGTCGGCCACACGCCTGTCTGCCTTTCCCTTCTCGTATTCGGTGCTGAAAATCTCTCTGAATGAGGCTTTTGAGATTTCGTCGGTCTTGGTGCTGTCGAATGGAATCTGCAATGTCCGGCAGTTGATTTTCCAGCCCCAGATCTGATTGCTGAACCTCGTGATGGGCACATACGATTTTATTCCGCTCCTGTGCTCCAGCAGCGACCTTATCGATACATTCAGCACCGGCGCGGGTTTTCCGTAAGGGTTTTTCAGGTAATCGCCCAATGGCCGCGCGGTGCTCATTTTGTAGTTGTCTATCAGATACATAACCATTATCGTGGTGGCCGAAACCTTGGATAGCGAGGCTATGTCGTAGATATCGCTGCAGATTACCTTGCGCGGTCCGGCGTATCTGCGCAGTTCCATTTCGGCGGCCATCTGCTCCAGAGTTCCGGGCATAGGACACGCCACGTCATTTGTTTTGCCATTAGCTGATACAGAATAAGATACGTGCGGAATATGGTAAAGGCTCAGCGAGTCCTGAGTTTTTTGCCTTATCCACGCCGAATCCATGTCGGGATACACGAAATGGCCGTAAGCCTTGTTGATGATCACCTTGCCGTGGATTGTGGCGTATACCTGGCAGCCCGGGAAACAGCGGCTTGCTATCGCGTAGTTTACTATGGAATCCAGCGTGTCGCGGTAGTTGGCCTTGTAGAGCTTGTCGGCATTGGCGTCCAGTTCTACGATTCTCTGCGCCATCAGGCTGGTATTCAGCATCATGGCAGCTAATAGCATTATCAATGACTTCACTCTTTCTACTTTATTCTTTTTACTTTACACTTTAAGCTTTACACTTTAAGCTTTACACTTTCCTCTCTAATCTCTAATCTCTAATCTCTAATCTCTAATCTCTAATCTTCAGAAAACAGCTGTCGCCGTAGCTCAGGAACCTGAAATCGTGCTGGAGGGCGTAGTTGTAAATTTCCTTCCAGTCGGTGCCGATGGCGGCGCATACGAGCAGCAGGAGTGTGCTCTCGGGCTGATGAAAATTGGTGATGATGTTGCTGACAATCCTGTATCGGTATCCCGGGCATATCATGATTCCAGTGGATGCCTTGAATGTATCCATATTGTTGGATTCCAGATAGTTGAGAATGGCTTTTATAGCGCTGTCAGCTGATATGGAGGTATCTTCCATGTCGTAACATTCCCACTGGGTGAGGTGGCTGAATGTACGGCCTTCTATCATGTTGACTCCCAGCCAGTAGAGCGATTCGAGGGTGCGCACTGTGGTGGTGCCCACGGCGGTTACTTTTCCCGAGTGTGATATCAGGCTCGCAAGGAAATCCTTGGTTACGCTGAAGAATTCCCTGTGCATCTCGTGCTCGCCTATGGTGTCGGTTTTCACGGGCTTGAAAGTGCCTGCGCCTACGTGGAGTGTCAGCTGGCCAAAGTCGCATTTCAGGCGCTTGATAAGCTCTGGCGTGAAATGCAGGCCTGCCGTGGGCGCCGCCACAGATCCTTTGTAATGCGAGTAAATGGTCTGATAATCAACTGTATCCGATTCCTCGGCCTTGCGGTTCAGGTATGGAGGAATGGGGATGCTGCCGGCCGCATCTATTACATCGCTGAATGAGTGGTCGCCGTTCCATGAGAATCTTGCAATTACCTCTCCGCCGGATACTTCCATTTTTTCTACTTCGAGCGTGATGGTCTCATCGCCGAATGGGAGGTTGCGCCTTAGGTTGAAGTTTTTCCATCTTTTGAGGTTGCCTGCCAGGCATTTCCACTCACATCCTGTGCGCGACGAGAAATTGCTGTCGTAATCGGCCGGGCTGTGCGGCTCCAGGCAGAAAATCTCGATTCTTGCGCCGTTTTCGGTGAAAAATTCGAGGCGTGCCGGTATTACTTTGGTATTGTTGACGGCCAGGAGTGTGCCCGGCTCCAGCAGATTTTCCACTTCGGTGAACACAGATTCGCGGATATTTCCGTCCTGATATATTAGAAGTTTGCATTTGTCGCGGTCCTTCAGCGGGAATTTTGCGATTTTCTCGTCGGGCAAACTATAATTAAAGTCTGCTATTGTTATATTTTTAGGTGCGGCCATTTTATATTTTTTATTTTTTGTACCTTATTATTTCAAATTTTTTGCAAAATTAATTAACTTTGGCGCAATTTAAAAATAAAAACGAAATGAATTTCAAGAAAGGCGACAAGGTAAAGTTTCTTTACCAGGATGATCATGGCACCGTAACCCGTGTGATGGGCAATGGAATAGTGATGGTGCTTAATAGCGACGATTTTGAGGTGCCGGCTCAGGTAAGCGAGCTGATACTCGACGCATCGGCCACCGAGCAGGAGCAGAAGGCTCCCAAGCCTACTTATGTGGATGAGCTTCAGGCAAGGGTGCAGGTAAAAGTGGAGGCTAAGAAATCTGCGCCATTAGCTGCACAAAAAAACTCAACTGCCGACGATGTGAGCCTCTGGGCGGGTTTTGTGCCAGCTGATGGCAAGGCTATCGACAAGTGCGACCTCGATTTCTATCTTATAAACGACAGCGGATACCGTATCTGCTACAATCTCTTTGTGCCGGTGGAGGGAAGTACGCTTATGAGCTCTGTGTCAGGTATTTTGGAGCCTGATACCAAGGAGCTTGTGGATACCATAAAGCGCGCCGACCTCAGCAATCTATCTGTATACCGCTTTCAGCTGATATTTGCCAAGGACCGCCAGTCCAGCATTATCAAGCCGGCTGAGGCAGAGCTCAAGATGCACGCGCCCAAGTTCTATCAGCGCAATTATTATAAGGTGAACGACTTTTTTGACGAGGACGCCGTGGTATTGCCTGTATATCAGAGCGGTGCAATGGCAAGCGCCATCAAGGATCTGGCCGATATGAGCGCCCAGGCCAAGGACCAGCCATGCAATCAGGCCGACAAGGCCAAGAAGCTGAAGCGCCAGGAGAAGGAGGTTGTGGACCTCCACATGACCGAGATAATTGAGGATGAGCGCGGAATGAGCCCCAAGGAGATGCTCGACTATCAGATGAAAGTATTCCGCGAAAAACTCGATGAGTTCATCAAGGATCCTAATGTGCGCAAGGCGATTTTCATACACGGCAAGGGCAACGGAACGCTCAAGCTTGAGATCCGTAAGTGCCTGGACCGCAATTACAAACGCTACGAGTATCAGGACGCATCGTTTGAGGAGTATGGCGGTGGCGCAACACTCGTCTATGTTAAGTAATTGTTAAATTCTGCATTGCTGAAAAAAAATAATTCCTTTTTTTGATATTTATTTCGGTAATTGAATTACATTTGTAAACTGATGTGAAATTATAAAGTATAAAAAATATACAGTAAAATGAAATTTTTGACTACTAAAAATAGCTCTTTGTTGTTGGCAGTTAGCATACTGTGTGCAGGATGCGCAGGATCAGTAAAGACCGACAATAATCAGGATCAGCCCAAGGACACCGTAATGGAGGCTCCTCAGCAGTTGGACCCAAACCGCGCCGCTCTGGTGAAGGTAAACAACCGACTCTTTAATGTGCCTTCTCCATTGCAGCTGGCCGGAATGTTCAAGAAGTTTAATCTGCCATACAGGTCGGAGCTTCTCAACTCAGTGAACAAGCGCTCCGACTATACCACCACATTCAAGCAGGCGCTTAATGTGGGCGTGTACGGTGCCGATCTCGGCTATATCAATGTATATGAGCAGTTGCCGGATGCGGCCGCTTATTTTGGCGCCATCAGGGTTCTTACTCAGGAGCTCGGAATTCTCAACTCTTTCAGCGAGAGCACAATGAAGCGTATCGAGGACAACAACGGCAACAAGGATTCGCTCCTATATATCGCATCGCTCATCTACCGCGACAGCGACAGCTACCTGATGGG
>JAZUEG010000418.1:0-9424 GCA_045640025.1 Bacteroidales bacterium | reverse complement strand
ATTTTGTATTCGATATTGCAATAAAACATGAACAACGCAAACTACAATTTGTTGCTGGTGGACGACAATCCCGTAAACGTGGAGCTGCTGGGCGAACTGCTCTCGCAGCAGGGATATGTGGTGAGCTCATCTCTCAGCGGTTTTGGAGCTATGGAGATGGCCCGCACCGTGAGGCCCGATCTCATAATCCTGGATATAGCCATGCCCGCCATAGATGGCTTCGAGGTATTTGCCATGCTGAGGAGCGATTCAGAGACTCAGGACATCCCGGTGATATTTGTGACATCGCTGAACGATGGCGACGATATGGCCCGTGCCATGAGCATGGGAGCCGCCGATTATATCACCAAGCCTTTCAGGGCAGATGATGTATTGGAGCGGATAGCAAATGTATTGAAAAACCGCGGCTGATTTTTTGGGAAATATTTGCAATATTTTCAAAAAAAAACTATTATCTTTGCACTGAATATTGTTTATTACGATTCAGTATTCCAAGTTTTCGTGGCATTGCCATTATTTTTGTACTAATTTTTGAACTCTTAGCCTTATGGAAAAGAAGAAAATATTATTTGTTTCGCAGGAAATAGAACCGTATCTGCCAACCTCCGATGTGGCCCACATTGGGCGCTATCTGCCCCAGGGCATACAGGAGCGCAAGAAGGAGATCAGGACTTTTATGCCCAGATACGGCATGATAAACGAAAGGCGAAACCAGCTCCATGAGGTGATACGCCTCTCCGGCATGAATCTCATAATTGATGATACCGATCATTCGCTCATCATCAAGGTGGCCTCCATACAGGCCGCCAGGATGCAGGTGTACTTCATCGACAACGAGGATTTCTTCCAGAGAAAGGGCATTGTGCAGGATAAGAACGGCAAGTACTACGACGACAACGACGAGCGCGCCATATTCTTTGCCCGCGGAGTGCTGGAGACCGTCAAGAAGCTCCGCTGGTCGCCCGACCTCGTGCACTGCCACGGCTGGATTACTTCGCTCGTGCCATTGTACCTGAAAAACGGTTTCAAGGAAGACCCACTATTCCGCGACAGCAAGGTGGTATATTCGGTATACGACGACGCATATCCCGACAGTTTCCCAGCCAACTTCGCCAAGAAGCTCAAGGTGGACGGCGTAAACGAGAAAGACCTCGACGTGGTGCGCGAGAATCCCAACTTCGAGAATCTCTCGAAACTCGCCATCAATATGTCGGATGCCGTTATCAAGGGCCATCCTCAGATTAACGCCGAGGTGGAGGCATACGCCAAGCAGTGCGGAAAGCCTTTTCTCGACTACTGCACTCCCGAGACATACATCGACGCGTATTCCGATTTTTACGATATGATACTCGCTCAGGAGTCGCATCCTGTAGAGAAAAAGACTACAAAAAAGAAAATCGCGATTTAATTTACATAGATGAGAAAGTATTTCATTCTTCCGCTCGTGGCCTGTATCATGGCCATGATGTGGGGATGCTCCAACGAGCAGGTGATGGGCGGCGATCTTGTGCCCCCTTCCGACAAGTCTGTTGTACGTGTAATAGACACTATCACAATTAATGCTTATACCGAGCTGGAGGACTCGGTGAGCGTAAAATATTCCGAGTTTCTGATGGCTGGCGAGTTGGACGACCCGATCTTCGGAAAGTCTTCGTCTTCGTTTGCCACCAAATTCTCCAATACATCGTATGCGCAGTTCAAGTTTGGATCTATCTGCGATTCCGTAATCCTGACCCTCGGCCTCGATACATCATCGCAGCGGTTCTACGGCGACGCCCTCTCGGAAGTTACCATGAAGGTATACAAGCTCTCCGACAGTATTTCTGAAACCAAGTCGTACAGCCAGTATTTCGATATCATGTCGCTTGTGGACCCCGAGCCATTGGCCACATCCACATTTATCCCGAGCAAGGCCGATACCATGGTATCATTCCATCTGCCGGTAGAGTACGGCGAGATGGTGATGCGCAGTGTAGCTGATACAACATTCGATGACAACTGCTTCGGATTCTACTTTGCCCTCGAGGCCGACAACTGCATGATGATGTTCTCGAGATCCAGCAAATACACCGAATATACTATCTATCACAAGATGATGGGCGATACGGTATCCAAGGCCTCCACATTCTCTATCCGACAGGCCGACCCTCGCATATCATCGTTTGCCCACGACTATTCGTCCACCAAATTCAACAGCCAGCTGCAGAATCCGGCTAAGTATCAGGACACAGCAATCTACATGCAGGCAATGGCCGGCACCAAGATGCGCCTCGAGTTCCCACACCTGGCCAAGCTTAATGATCTGGAGAGCGGATACGTGGCCATTACCAACGCCACTCTGCTGATGCCATTGGCCGACAGCCTGGGTGTAGGCGAGGACAAGTATCCAGCCATCGAAAACCTCGTGTGCAGCGGCAAGTACGATTCGGGCCTTCAGTTCTATCCCGAGGATTTCCTGTCGTATCAGACTGGATACAGCCCATGGAGAACTGCATACGCCAAGGACGCCAAGAACCACAGGTATTCGATAAACATGACCAGTGCCATCGTGAAGATGATGAAGATATATAAGGAGGGCGGCAAGCCGAATTACGCCATCTATGTATCGCCCAACGGCACCATCACCGATTTCTCGAGGTCTGTGATCAATTCGCCTACTCACCCCGACAATCCTATGAAACTCGTGGTAGAGTATCTCGTATTCGAAAAATAATAACAAAATCCCGTCAGCTTACAGCATTTATTCATGTCCGTTAGCTGACGGTTTTTATTAATCTGATAAACAGCTAATTATTCATGTGCGGAATTGTAGGATATATAGGGTATCGTGATGCCTATCCAGTTATTATCAATGGACTTAAGCGACTGGAGTACCGCGGCTACGACTCGGCCGGCATTGCTCTGGTGGAAAATGGAAAACCCAATATTTATAAGGTAAAGGGCAAGGTCTCCGACCTGGAGGAATTCATCGGCGACCGTTCGCGCCAGGGCTCCATGGGCATGGGACACACACGCTGGGCCACTCACGGTGTGCCCAACGACAACAACGCCCATCCACACGTATCGATGAACGGCAAGTTTGTGATAGTGCACAACGGCATCATCGAGAATTATTCGATACTCAAGCGCAAGCTTTCGGCCAGAGGCTACAAGTTCAATACCGAGACCGATACCGAGGTGCTTGCCAATCTTATAGAATACATCTATCTCTTTGCCAAGGTTTCGGCAGCTGATGCCGTTTCGCTGGCACTCCGCAAGGTGGTGGGCGCATACGGCCTCGTGGTATTCTGCGCCGATGAGCCATGTCAGCTGATAGCGGCCCGTAAGAGCAGTCCTCTGGTAATAGGTATAGGACAGAATGAGTATTTCATCGCATCCGACGCATCTCCGTTTGTGGATTTCACCAATCAGGTGGTATATCTCGACGACGAGAACTTAGCCGTGCTTGGCGATGGCACTGTCTCCATCAAGACCATAAAGAACGACATAGTAAACGCCGAGGTCAAGAAGATTGACTTTGATGCGGAAGAGATTGAGAAAGGCGGTTTTGACCACTTTATGCTGAAGGAAATCTTTGAGCAGCCAAAATCTATCCGCGATACATTCCGCGGCCGCATAGATGATCATCACTCATCGCTTCAGCTGGGTGGCATAATGCCCGTAATGCCCAAGCTCATCAACGCCCGCCGTCTTATAATTGTGGGATGCGGCACAAGCTGGCATGCAGGTCTCCTGGGTGAATACCTCTTTGAGGAATATGCCCGTGTGCCGGTGGAGGTGGAATACGCATCGGAGTTCCGCTACAGGAATCCAATAATCAACAGCGAGGATGTGGTGATAGCCATCAGCCAGAGCGGCGAGACTGCCGACACATTAGCTGCCATACAATTGGCCAAGAAATGCGGCGCGTGCGTGATAGCCATCTGCAATGTGGTGGGCAGCAGCATCAGCCGTGTCACCGATGCAGGAGTCTACACTCACGCAGGTCCCGAGATAGGAGTGGCCAGCACCAAGGCTTTCACCGCACAAGTTTCTGTATTAGCTATGATGGCCCTCTTCATAGGCCGGGCCAAATACAACATATCAGCTGAAAAATACACCGAACTCGTAACGGAGCTATACAGCGTTCCCGAGAAGATAGAGGAGGTGCTCAAGACAGCTAATGCCGTGAAATATGTGGCGCAGAAATACAAGGATTCTTCCAATTTCCTGTATCTGGGACGAGGCTGCTATTATCCTGTGGCACTTGAAGGAGCGCTTAAGCTGAAGGAGATAAGCTACATTCACGCAGAGGGTTATCCAGCGGCCGAAATGAAACACGGACCCATCGCACTCATCGACGAGAAGATGCCGGTAATCTTCATTGCCTGTCAGGACAAGAGCTACGAGAAGATTGTCTCCAACATCCAGGAGGTGAAGGCCAGAAAGGGCGTGGTGATTGCCATAGTGAGCGAGGGCGACAAGACTGTATCAGCTATGGCCGACTATTCGCTACAGGTTCCCAAGTTCAATACTGCCGTGGGCGCGCTGATAGCAGTAATTCCGCTTCAGCTGCTCAGCTACTACATAGCCGTAATGCGAGGCTGCAATGTGGACCAGCCACGAAACCTCGCCAAGTCGGTGACTGTGGAATAATTTATATACAATAATATCCGCCTGTCTTGGTGGGGCCGAGGAATTCTATCTTGCCTGCCAGGGCTAATGTGCGGAGAATGCGTTGCATCTTTGTGAAACTGATTTTTGGAAAAGATTGTTTTATCACAATCGATTTGCTTCCCGGATTCTGCTTGATGTATTCCAGGATGTCGTCTTCCATGTTCAGTCCACGGATGTGACGCTTTTTGTTTTCGCTGTATAGGTTTCCTTTCTTGTTGATAATCAGATTCTGCGAGAAATAAATACATTTTTTGATAAACTCGGCAAATTTGGCCGCATCGTCGATTGTTTTCTCGTATTCCTTTTTCCATTTTGCCGGTATTATCACTGTGGAATATTCCCTGCGCAGAAATGCGAGGTTCATCAGCAGACGGGCCATTCGCCCGTTGCTGCCCTTGAATGGGTGCATGAAAATGTATCTGCTGTATGCCTGCGATGCAAACGAGATGGCGTCGAGGTTGTTGTTGTTGAACCAGAATGCGTATTCCTTGAGCTCCTTGGCGTAGTTGATTTTCAGGTCTGTCCTCAATATGCCGGCTGTAGTCTCGTCGATGCATCCGTGCAGGGTCTTGTGGATTGCGGTGAGCGAATCTGTTGTAAGATTGTCGTCCTTCATGGTTTGTATCATGGCGTAGGCATCCCTTAGGCCAAGGATTTCGTTTATCGCCTTTTGGTCTTTCTCGTTGTCGGCAGGGCCCGAGGTTATTATTCTCCTGGTGGTCTCCTTCGACGATCTGTTTCCCGAAATTGAGTTGCAGTGGTATACAAACTGGATTTGGAGCTCGCTGTTGATGTATTGCAGCGATTCGTCCACCGATGGTTTTGTCTTGTTGATTTTGGTGCGCAGTTCCTCTATTTCCGACAGCATAGGGATGTATTCGTCATTTTTTTCCATAGTAGTTTCTGTTTTTTTTTGAGATTTAGTATGCTGCTAAGTTAAATATTAATTCCAATTTCTACAAAAATTTTTGAATATGAAAATTAAAAAAATAGAAATTCTATATATAAGCATTCTGTAAAAAAAACTTGCAGAAAAATGAAAATATTTTCAAAAAAAGTGCTTAAAAATTTGGTGGATTCAATACTTATTTATATCTTTGTATTGTTATCAGATAACAGACAAATATTTGTTTTACTTACAGTTAACTTAGTTTTTAACACATTAAACACAAAAGGAGGAACGCCTATAAGTTGTAAATACGTTTTATTAAATGATAGTTCAAATCTTAAATTAAAAATCCCTGACGGTCCGGAACACCGACAGGGATTTTTTTTTGTTTGTAAGGATTATATTTTTTAACTTTGTGCAGTATTTTCAAAAATTAAATCATGTCAGAAACAAATAAAAACTATAAACGCATTCTTGTAACATCGGCTTTGCCTTACGCCAATGGTCCTATACATATCGGACACATGGCCGGTGTTTACATTCCATCTGATATTTACGTTAGGTATCAGCGTCTTAGAAAGAGAGACGTTATCCATATCTGCGGCTCCGACGAGCACGGCGTGGCCATCACAATGCGCGCCCGCAAGGAGGGTGTTACTCCTCAGGATGTTATCGACCGCTACCACGAGCTCAACAAGAAGGCCTTCGAGGATTTCGGCATCAGCTTCGATATCTACTCTCGCACCAGCGGCAAGGTTCACGCCGAGACCGCAAGCGAGTTTTTCCGCAAGCTCTACGACGATGGCAAGTTCATAGAGCAGACATCAGAGCAATATTACGACGAGGAGGCCAAGCAGTTCCTCGCCGACCGCTACATCATGGGTACTTGTCCACACTGTGGCAATCCAAATGCCTACGGCGATCAGTGCGAGAAGTGCGGTACTTCGCTCGAGCCAAAGGAGCTCATAGACCCACGCTCCACCATCAGCGGCGGCAAGCTCACCATGAAGGAGACCAAGCACTGGTACATGCCTCTCGGCGATTATCAGCAGTTCCTTGAGAAGTGGATTCTTGAGGAGCACAAGGACTGGAAGGTGAACGTTTACGGTCAGTGCAAGAGCTGGCTCGACCTCGGCCTTCAGCCACGCGCCGTTTCCCGCGACCTCGACTGGGGTATTCCCGTTCCCGTGGAGGGTGCCGACGGCAAGGTTCTCTACGTTTGGTTCGACGCGCCTATCGGCTACATCTCGTTCACCAAGGAGCTCACTCCTGAGTGGGAGAAGTACTGGAAGAGCCCTGAGAGCAAGATGGTCCACTTTATCGGAAAGGACAATATCGTATTCCACTGCATAGTATTCCCAACAATGCTCAAGGCCGAGGGTTCTTACATTCTGCCTGACTTTGTGGCCGGCAACGAGTTCCTCAATCTCGAGAACGACAAGATCTCTACTTCAAGAAACTGGGCCGTTTGGCTTCACGAATACAACGAGGAGTTCCCCGGCAAGCAGGACGTTCTCCGCTACGTGCTTACCGCCAACGCTCCCGAGACCAAGGACAACGACTTTACTTGGAAGGATTTCCAGCAGAGAAACAACTCTGAGCTCGTGGCCGTTCTCGGTAACTTCGTTAACCGCTCGCTCACTCTCACCGAGAAGTATTTCGGCGGCGTGGTTCCTGAGGCCATGAACCTCACCGACAGCGACAAGGAGGCTCTCTCGCAGATTCTCACCATCAAGCAGGATGTCGAGAACAGCCTGGAGCAGTACCGTTTCCGCGAGGCTCTCAACAATGCTATGGGTCTCGGACGTCTCGGCAACAAGTACATTACCGAGCAGGAGCCTTGGAAGGTTTGGAAGACCGATCAGGAGAGAGTAAAGACAATTCTTTATGTAAACCTTCAGATAACAGCTGCCATCGCCGCTGTGCTTGAACCTTTTATCCCCGCATCAATGGCAAAGCTTAGAGGCTTCCTCAATGTTGACTCGTTCGACTGGGAGACCGTGGGTAATGTGGAGCTCTTGAAACCAGGACATCAGCTCAATAAGAGCTCGCTTCTCTTCGAGCCTATCACCGACGAGGTGGTTCAGGCACAGATCGACAAGCTGAACGCCACAAAGATCGCCAACCAGAAGGCCAACTTCAAGGCTCCCGAGCAGAAGCCAACCATCAGCTTCGACGATTTCAGCAAGTGCGATATCCGCACCGCCACAATCCTGGCCGCCGAGAAGGTTGCCAAGACCAACAAGCTCCTGAAGCTCACAGTTGATACCGGTATCGATCAGCGTACTCTCGTTTCAGGCATCGCCGAGCACTACAATCCAGAGGAGATCGTTGGCCGCAAGATCCTCATGATAGTGAACCTGGAGCCACGCAAGATAAAAGGCATCGAGAGCCGCGGAATGATTCTCTGCGCCCAGGGCGCCGACAACTCCCTCCACTTCCTCAATCCAGACGCCGAGATGGAGAATGGATGTCAAATTGGGTAAGTGTTGAAGTGTTGAAGTGATTGACGTAATTGAACACTGATATAAACAAATTACCCCGAATCGCCGGACGTTGGTTTTGGCGATTCGGGGTATTTTTTGTTTTAATCCCAAACTCTTTTTGTTTGAAAACTTACCAAATCTCGTATTTTTGGTCACATTTGGTAAGTTTTCGTTTTTATCTGTATTTCTCCACAAAATCCTTGCTGAGATTCAGCTGAAGGGCTATGGTCGCGCTGGGAATGTTCATCGAGGCAAGGAATTTTATTGATGCAATTATGGTCTGATCCTTCGATTCCAGTTCCTTCTTGTTCGATTCCAGTTCCTTGTCCTTCTCCTCAATCATCTGGTCCTTAATCTCGTTCTGACATTTGTAGTAGTCGAGATCGTCCACAAGGCCCATCAGCTCGCGGATGGCGTGGTCCTCGTTGGTCATCTGTTTTCTTACCTCCTCTGTGGCGGCGGCCTTTACAAGGCGGTTTATCACGTATTCGAAACCCTCGGGATAGTCTTCGTAGTCGTCTATCTTGAGGATGTGCTTGCTGTCGGGCGATACAAACGACTGGTCGAATATCGACATGAATTTCTCGACCTTTGTCTTGGGCTTTTGTGACAGCGACGGCACCTGTACTACTATTATCTTGTGGGTAAGGTTTACGAGAAACTCGTTCTCAGCCACTCCGAGAATTGGCTTGTCGTCGGCGTCGGTGAATTGCGGAGTGCCGTAGATTACAGGATGGGAGTTGTCGATTGTCGATTGTCCGAGGATGAAGATGGATGTTATCGGCATAGCCTTCTCTACGGTTCTTGTCTTCTCCTTGCCGTTTCGGTCCTTGTATTTCTCTGTAACCTCCTTGTTGGCGCGGTTGGCGTACTGCTCGGCCAGGTAACGGCGGAATCTCACGATCTCGCTCTGCAGATATACTTTCTGGACCTCTATTGTTATCACCTCGGTTTCGCCGTTTTCGTTTTCCACCTCGGCGGCAAAATCAAGGCGCAACAGCTTGAGGCCGTCGAGCAGGAATTCCGAGATCTCGTTGGCGGTCTGGGTGAGGGAGCGCACTTTTTTCCTGATGAGGGCTGATATGAGTATCTGCGCCACCCTCTGATCCTCCATCAGGAACTTGAATACGCTGTCGTATAATGGATTTGCTATGCTTGTCGTCATAATGATAAAAATTTGTTTCCAGCGCAAAGATACTAAAAAGTCCCGTCAGGGACAAATAGATTTTTGAAAAAAATCGTCCATGATTTTGCCTGAATATAAAAAAGATTTTTGGTAGATTTTGAGCGCAGCGACTTCCCACTACTGGACCCCCAGTACAAAAAAATGCGCGTAGTGCATTTTTTTACTGGGGGTCCAGTAGTGCATTTTTCTAAGTCGGATCGTGGCCAT
>JAZUEG010000417.1:0-6692 GCA_045640025.1 Bacteroidales bacterium | reverse complement strand
TCAGGCCCCGTGCAGGTGAGGGCACAGCACCCCAACATCCGTGTGGTGGATGTGGTATCGGCCGAGGATATGTACAACGCCTGTATGGAGCATTTCCCGGGCTGCGATGCGGCTGTGATGTCGGCGGCAGTGGCCGATTTTACTCCTGTATCAGCTGCCAGCCAGAAAATAAAGAAAACCGGCGACGACATGACACTCCATCTCGCTTCCACCAAGGACATAGCCAAGGCCCTGGGCAAGCAGAAGAAAGACAATCAGGTTTTCGTGGGTTTTGCACTGGAGACCAACGACGAGATGGCCAACGCCCAGAAAAAATTAGATTCCAAGAATTTCGATTTCATAGTGCTCAACTCCCTGAACGACAAGGGCGCGGGGTTTGGCCACGACACCAACAAGGTGACTATAGTATCGCGCGTTTTCGGCGCCATCAGCTACGGCCTGAAACCCAAGACCGCCGTGGCCGCCGACATTGCCGACCAGATTATTAGAGAATTTAAAAACAAGATTCAATGAGGTTGATGAGAGTTGCCATATTGATGGTGTTGCTTGCGGCCGTGCGCATTGCGTATGCCCAGGAGCTTAATTGCAGAGTCAACATTAATTACAGCAGTCTCAACAACACTCCCCCTCCAGTATTCCAGACGCTGCAGAAAGACGTAACGGCTTTCCTGAACGAGCGCCACTGGACCAACCACTCATACGATGTAAACGAGCGCATAGAGTGCAATGTGATGATTACCATCACCGAATACAACGGCCTCGACCGTTTTACGGGTACAATACAGATCAATCAGAGCCGCCCAATCTATTACACATCATACAACAGTCCGCTATTCACATTCAAGGAGGGCGACGGCAAACTCGTATTCAACTATCAGGAAGGCACTCCGCTGGAGTATATCGAAAACCACGCCACGAGCAATCTCTCGCAGGTGCTGGCTTTCTATGCCTATATGATTCTGGGATTCGATTACGATACATTCAGTCCCCTGGGCGGCACCGAATATTTCAGGAAGGCACTCCGCGTGGCGCTCAACTCCCAGAGCACGGGCTACGAGGGCTGGAGCGTGGCCGACAACAAGCAGAACTCGCGCTACAACCTGATAGACGCCATTCTCGACAAGCGTTTCGACAATCTGCGCCTTGCCCAGTATTACTATCACCGCCTGGGCCTCGACAATATGCCCAAGGATCCCGAGGGCGGCCGCAAAAATATGCTTGAGGCTCTCCGCTATGTGCAGAAGAGCAACCGCGCCAAGCAGAATTCGCTCATAGTATCACTTTTCTTTACAGCCAAGAGCGACGAGATCGTAAATGTATTCTCCGCATCGCCCCTTCCCGAAAAGAACGAGGTAATGCAGATACTCAAGGAGGTGGATGTGGCCAATGTAAGCAAGTATCAGAAGATAATGGGGAATTAATGGGATTAATCTGTATCTCAAACTTAATATTTCTTTAACATAGTTTATTTTGTCCGTTTTTTTTTTTTTTTATGTTTGGGCGGAATTTTTAGACCAATACGCGGATGCTTTCCGCAAACAATCAATTATCATTCAAAATTATCAAATTATGAGAAACAGAAATCTTCTCAAAGTAGGTTTTCTGGCGGCTCTTCTAGTTGCATCGGCTGTAATGAGCAGCTGTGGCAAGGGTGACGACCCTGCTCCTGACAATGGAGGGCAGCAGAATCCCGGCGGTCAGGACAAGCCAGACGGTCCGGTAAATCCGGTAAATCCAGACAATCCAGAGAATCCCGTTGTGGATGCCAATGTCACCGACCTGAAGTGTACTGTGGCCGAGTTTGCCGAAAAGTACAAGACCCTGAAGACCGGTGTGCCTGTCAAGGTAACTCTTACCGACGTATCGGATGCCAACATAGTCCAGGTATCGGAGATACTCAGGAAGATGTCGCAGTCGGCAGCCTTGTCGAAGGCCGGCAACGATGCGGTATATTTCCTCACACTCGTATTGGAGAGCGTGCAGAACGCCCTCAAGACCATACCAGCCGATACATTCAAGGGCGTGGAGGTATTGCGCGAGGTGGTGATACCAGCCTGTGTGGAGGCCATCAAGAGCGATGCCTTCGCCGAGTGCGTTAACCTTACAGTGGTGAAGATCCTCGGCGAGGAGACCAAGGTGGAGGAGACAGCATTCGAGGGCTGCAGCGAGGAAATCAAGGTGGAGCAGGTAGGCGATGACAAGAAGGTAAGTTTGTCATTCGATGGCAACGGCCAAAAGTTAGGCTCAGCTCCTGAGGTAGTCATTTACAAGGATAAGACTATTCTTCCAGGACAAGGTTCCATGAAGCGAGGCGGATATCAGTTCCTTGGCTGGGCCAAGTCTGCCGACGCCAAGAAGCCAGACTATCTTTCGGGAGATGAGTATAGCGGATCGGTGGATAGACTATATGCTGTATGGAGGAATGTTCAGGTATTTATTAATTATCACGGAAATTATACCAACGAGGATTTGGTGACAAATGAGTTTGCTACTACAGGTTCTATTATTGAATCTCCTGATTATCCGGCTCAGACATATAGTTTTTTGTATTCCAGCTATCCAGTACCAGAGGGAATGGTTTTCAAGTGCTGGAAAGATTTGGATGGCATTTATTATAATGCTGGCGATACTATAGTAAATGACTCTGATGTGGATCTTTACCCTGTTTTTGAGAAACCTCAGAGTAGTTTTGCCGTACAGCCTTGGAATATTAACGATCTCTCCAATAACTATAATTTTTATTAATTATGAGAAATATATTATTAAGATATTGGCTATTGCTTGCTGCTGGTTTGTCTCTTGCAGCTTGCAATGTAGAAGAGGATGATGCTCTTGTGCAGTCTATCCCATCTTTCAAGTCGTCGGAAAAGTTGTTTGGCGCGTCATTCTCCAATACCTCATTGTCGAAATCGCGATTGGTATTCGGCAATAGTGAAACGTCAATGGTGATGTCTTTTTCATCTGACGATTCGTTGTCTGTTTTCTCCTCTGGCATCAATAATAAGTTTACCTTATATACAGGTAGCAATTTCAAGGGAGAGTCTGCTGATTCCCAGGCATACTACGCTTTGTTTCCCTACCAAGGTGATGCTTCTATCGATGGCAATGTCATAAGTGCCAGGATCCCCGAGGAAGTGTCTTATGCAGATACAAGGTATAATCCTTTTGGTGGTGGATTATATTATCCACAAGGGGCATTTGCTGTGGGCTATACTACTGATGCTGATAGGTCTTTTGAGTTGAAGAACGCAGTTTCTATTGTTAAGCTCAATTTCCCTTATAGCAGTCGTTTTTCTAATGGTATGCCAAATTTGGAAAAGGTAATTATAGAGGCCAATAAGAATATAGCAGGAGATGTAAAGATCAAGGTAGGCGATGATGGTACATCAGAAATATCAGGAGGAACCTCTAACGTTATCACTATCTACTCATGTTCCATTTATTATCCTTATGTTCCTATACTACCGGTATCTGATGTGGATCTTAAGATTTCGTACTACTATCCAGGTGACTTTGTAGTGACCATGACTTATAATGATTTGTCGTTTGCGCAGTCTGAGATTACTTTTATGCCAGGCATAGAAGATGAGCGTGATTTCAGGCTTCCTAGATTTCATGTGAAGTTTGATAGTGGTATAGATGGCGAGGATATTTATGAAATGTCTTCTTGTATCTTAACTTCTTTTGCCCCATACTCTTTTTATAGTCCTGAAAGAGAAGGTTATTTCCTTCAGGGGTGGGATGGGTCTGATGGCAATGTATATGGTCCTGATGATGTGTTTTTGTTGACCAAGGATGTTACCTTCACAGCTATTTGGGAGAAGACTTATGCTATTGCCTTCCCAATCGGTAACAATACTGTATATTGTAAGCCAGGCGAGTCTATCATCCTTCCAGAAGGACAAGACGCGTGGAATAAGGTTTTTGACCACTATGATGTAGATGGCACGGCATATTATCCCGGTGACCAAGTAGTTCTGAATGCAGATTCTCAGATTGAGCTTGTGTATCTGCGGGAGAACAAGGTGATAATAGATGCCAATGGCGGGACTTTCGCTGATGGCTCATCCAAGATGGAATGGAATTTTCCCGAGAATCCTTATGATGGAACAGGTTATTGGCCAAATTTTGGATTAGTAGATAATTCTGGTAAGGTGGAGATGCTGATGGCTGCCAACAATAACGTGAAGGAATACCGTCCAATACCTGTTCGTGAAGGCTATGAGTTGCAAGAGTTTTCGTATTGTTCTGGTAGTTTGTGGCCAGGTAGAAACAATGTCTATGGTAGTTCAAGAGACGATGATTTTTGTTCGTATTCTCTTGTAGCCAAATGGGTAAGGGTTTTCAAGATAGAGTATTTCGATGAGAACGGTAATTTGTTGGCTACAAGCAATTATCGTGAGTCTGATAGGGGTTTGGAGTTGGATGATCTTTTGTCGGTGGATGGCAAGGAGCAAAAGGGCTGGCGGGATCAGGACGGAAATGTATATAGAGTTGGCTCTAATCTTATACAGATTCTTGATGAACTACACGACCTGAAACTTACTCCTATTTTCAAATAGTTTTTTAGGGGAGACCTGATATTAACAATCATCGCCCGTTGCTTTTCTTACCGAAAAGCGGCGGGCGTTTTTTTGTTGTTTTTCAGAACTCAAAACCATCATCCACATCCCAGTCCAGGATGCATCTGTCGGTGGTGGAGAAGTTGATGGCGAGTTTCACGATCTTTTTCCCGGGCTCTATGGCAACGGCTACGTAGTCCTTGTCGTCGATTTGTTCGAGGGCGTAGCGGGTCTTGCCGTCGAGCTTCAGCTCAAAGATGTAGTTTACGTCATCGAATCTCAACAGGAGGTCGGCCTTGCCCTTTGCGCTCTCGGGATTGGCTGTTACGTCGGCGCCGTAGGATGCAAGCATTGTGTATAAAATCGAGTGATAGTGCTTCTCGTTCTGGTTGTTGAGCGAGAACGGGAACTTTCGGTAGAAGAGGTTCAGGTATTTCATGAATCCTGCTATGTCGCCGTATTGCTTTAAGTCCTCGTATGCATCTATCATATAGCTGTCGGTCTTCTCGTCACGCTGGTAGGCGTATGACATAAGGCTGTCTGCAAACGACATCCTTACTTCCGTGTTTGGAAAACCAAGCGTATATTGATTTCTGTTACTGTTGTAGTTCTTGATTGATAAATATCCTGACTGATAAAGGAACGGCACAAGGTCGGATACCTTCTCAACGGGTTTGTTGAAACGTTCAGCCCTGCACTTTACATTGTTGAGCTCGGTCATGTCGAACTCAAACTTGTTTATCAGCTTTATCAATGACGAAGGCGTTCCTGTATCGAACCAGTAATTCCTCAATTCTTTTTTGTCCAAGGCACTGAAAACCGAATATGGATTGAATATGTCCTGTTTTTGGATTGAGAAATGATATCCGTCGTACCTCTCCTTGAATTTCTTGATAGTTTCCTCGTAGGAGATTCCGTTATGGATTGCAAATGCTTCAAGATCCTCTCTCAGTACTGTTGTCATCTCGTCCTTGGTGATACCGCACAAACCTTCGTATCTCGCGTCAAGAGAAATATCGTTCAGATTGTTCAATGCCGAGAATATCGACATCTGCGAGAACTTGGTGATTCCGGTGATGAATACGAAACGGAGCTTGGGGTCGAGGTCTTTCAATGGCGAGAAAAGGTCGTTCATCTTTTCGCGGACTTTTGCCTGAAGCTCGTCGTTGTCGATGGTGTTGAGCATCTGTGCATCGTATTCGTCGAGGATTACAACCACTTGTCGTCCCGTCTGATTGTAAGCAGCGTTTACGATGGCCTCGAATCTTCCGCTGTAGCTTTTCTGAAGTTCGCTGATGTTGTATTTTTTCTCGTATTCTTTAAGGCGTCTGTCTATCAGGTCGTCAACGCCGGTGAGATTCTCGCCCTTGTTGGCCGCAAAACTTAGGTGTATAACAGGATACTCCACCCATTCGGTCTCCAGTTTCTCCATTGCGAGACCTTTGAACAGATCTTTCCTGCCCTCGAAATAGCTCTTGAAAGTGCTGCACAGCAGCGACTTTCCGAATCTTCGTGGTCTTGATAGGAAGATACATCTGTACTGAACCAAATTGTATATCAATTCGGTCTTATCTACATAGACACGTTTGTCGGTTATCAAAACCTCAAATGTCTGTGTTCCTATGGAATATCTGCGCTGGTTCATTTTCGATTTTCGATTTTTGATTGTGCAAATATAATTACTCTTTTGCAGATTTGCAAGTATCAGCCTAATCTGTCTGAGCTTCTGTGATAATCTTGTCGCCCTCGGTGGTGGCGATGTTGGCGGTTATGGCGATATTGGCTATCAGGTCTACCGCCGGGCAAACCATTCCGAAAAGCATCTCGCAGAGCATTATGGCTCCCATGCCCTCCAGAGGTATTCCCATCGATTCCATTACGGGATACATTATCAGCGATAGTTTCAGCGGTCCTGCTGATGGCCCTATTGTAATGAACGACACTGCGAAAATCAGCGTTATCTGCTCTATTATGGGCAGATTGATTCCGTAGGCCTGGGCTGTGTACATGGCGCCGCAGGCCAGAAAAATCGAAGTTCCGTTGAAACAGATTGTTGATATCACCGGCATACTGAAGTTGGCTATCTGCGGCGAAATTCCCGAGTCTGATTTCATCCTGTTGATAGCTAAT
>JAZUEG010000416.1:0-9937 GCA_045640025.1 Bacteroidales bacterium | reverse complement strand
ATCAGCTGACAACCAAAGCCATCTGTATATAGAATACCACCGAGGTCTCGAGAAGGTTTGCCAGCGGATACGCGCCAAATATCCCAAGCTCACCATTCAGGCCTGCGCATCGGGCGGCGGACGCGCCAACTGGGGTGTGCTTCCGTATTTCGACGAGTTCTGGGTTTCCGACAATACCGACGCTCTCCAGCGCATTTATATGCAGTGGGGCACTTCGTATTTCTTCCCGGCCATGGCCATGGCATCGCACATTAGCGCCGCGCCCAATCATCAGACATTCCGCACCATTCCTCTCAAGTTCCGTATCGACGTGGCCATGAGCGGTCGCCTGGGAATGGAGATTCAGCCCAAGAACATGACCGATGCCGAGAAGGACCTCTGCCGCAAGGCCATAGCAAGCTACAAGGAGCTGCGTCCTGTAATCCAGATGGGCGATATCTACCGTCTTCAGTCGCCTTACGACAATCTCGGTGTGGCCTCCATGATGTATGTGGCCGGCGATAAGAGCAAGGCTGTATTCTATTGGTGGAAGACCGAGACATTCTGCAATCAGCACCTTCCAAGGGTAAAGATGGCCGGCCTGGATCCCGACCGCATCTACACTGTGCGCGAGATCAACCGCATCGACAATACTCCTCTCAGGTTTGAGGGCAAGAAATTCTCTGGCCGTTACCTCATGGAAAACGGTCTCGAGATTCCATACGAGCACAATCTCGACTGGCATCTGAGACTTCCATACGCAAGCCGTGTGCTGGTTTTGGAATAGTAAATCACCTTAATATATTATAGAATCATGATAGCAGATACTAAATCTTTTGTATCGGGAGCCGCCAAGGTATTTTCGGCTCACCTGTTTTACCTGATAATCCCATTGGCGCTGATATTCATGGCATTGGGCATGGCGCGTACATCGTGGGGCGCGTTTTGGAATGTGGTGGCGGTTCTTGTAATTGTAGGCTTCTTTGTATACTGGGGAGTCAAGCAGAACGAGGGACTGGCCAAATTCTCGCAGTCGCTGTCGGTTGATTTCAAGCTCGCGTCGGTGCTGTTCAAGATAGCCGGCATTGCTGCCATTTCTACTATGATAATGGTTCTCATCTCTATGGTGTGGCTCTTTGTCAATAGTTTTATGCAGATGAGATTCCAGGGGCCTCAGGTTCTTCAGCTGGTTACTCAGTATATGTTTGTAGGTTTTGTATTCCTGAAGCTGATGTCGTTTTTGGCGTTGTGCCTGTCCAAGGCATTTCCCGATGGCGGTACTGCTAAGCTTGGTCTGGTTACCTATTCCATCTATCTGGCTATAATGATAGCGGTCAAGTTGTGGTCGCCCGACAGAACGTCTACAGGAGTTGTACTGATGACAATTCTTCTGTTTATCTGTTTTGGTATGTCGGCCATAGTCTGGAAACGCTTCTCCAAGATGTATCAGGATAATTAATAATTGGCGCAGAATGTAGCGGTGAATTTTTTTTCTACATTCTGCGCTTTTTTTTTGTGGTATTGATATTTTTTGCTAATATTGCGATTGCAATTAATTACAATATTAACTTAATACCAATCAAAAAATGATAACTGATATCAATTCATTTACATCTGGCGCACAGAAGGTTTATTCTGCGCACTTGTTCTATTTGTCTATACCATGTCTTGCGTTGCTTGGAGCATTGGGATCTTTGTTGATGGGCAATTCTTCTAATTCGGCGATCGGAATTTCTATAGCTATTCTTGCATTAACATTGCTTGGATTTTTCGTCTACTAGGGTGTTAAGCAGTTCAACGGACTCCGACAGTTTGCCGCGTCGATATATAATGACCACAAAGTTCCAGCTGTGGTTTTTCAGGTAGCTTCTTGGATAGCTCTTGCCATACTTATTATTGCAGTAATCCATATCATTTGCTCGTTGTCTCGTGCTTACCAGGCTGTTGAGGTGATAAAGTCGATATCAAATATAATGGGATTCATGTTTTTTGTATGCAAGTTTGTTTCTTTCCTGTTGCTTGCCCAAAATAAATCGTTCCCTAATCACAAGGCAGCAGTAACAGGTCTTGTAGCATATTCATTGTATTTTGGTGTATTCTTGTTTGTTTTGATAGCCCTGTCAACTATGAGAAATTCTTTCACAACTCCGAATATCGCAATTTTCTTTATGATACTTGCTTTGCTTTGTTTGATTGCGTGTTTTATAGTTTCTGCCGTTGCCTGGAATAATATGAGAAAGACTTTTACTTCAAATCAGAATTTCAACCAGCCTCAGAACTTCTATCAGCAGCAGAATCCTTACGGTAATCAGAATCCTTACCAGCAGAATCAGAACCCTTACGGTAATCAGAATCCTTACGGTAATCAGAATCCTTATGGTAATCAGAATCCTTACGGTAATCAGAATCCTTATGGTAATCAGAATCAGTAAAAAATATTACTCTCTATAAAAAAAACGGACAGCGCCGGCCATTCAGTTTCAAGAATGACCGGCGCTGTTTTTTATTCTGTATTAGCTACAATAAAAAAAATCTGCTATCTTACTCTGATGCCGGCGAGTGTCAGGTCATCTATCTGGATTGTGTTTTTGGTCCATTCCTTCATCATGTCGGCTATTATGGATTTCTGCTCGGCGCATGGGCGGTTGTGGTTTTCCTTGATGAATTCCATCAGGCGCTTGGTCATGAACTTTGTGCCGTTGCTGTTGATCTGGCTCGGGATTCCGTCGCTCGACATGTAGATAACGTCGCCCTTCTGCAATTCCATGGTCTCGGTGTGGAACTGCGACGATTCGTTGATGTGGCGTCCCACGGGCATTCTGTCGCCCTTCAGCCTTATGATATCGCCGCCGCGGGCAATGTAGAGGCTCTGGTAGGCGCCGGCAAACTGCAGCATCCTGCGGTCGCGGTCCATCATTATTATCGACATATCCATTCCGTCGGCTGTGGAGAACTGTTCCTCCTCGCCGTTTATGGTTACCTGCATGGTCTCTTCCTCGTTGCTGAGGGCCTGCTTGATGTATTCTCTCATCATATCGAGCATCAGGCCCGGTGTGAGGCATAGCTCGTTGTTCCTGAAAATCTCCTTGAGCGACGATATTCCCAGCATGCTCAGGAAACCTCCCGGCACTCCGTGGCCCGTGCAGTCGGCCACCACGAAGATGTCCCATTCGTTTTGCTGTGCGGCGTAGTAGAAGTCGCCGCTCACCATGTCCTTGGGCTGGTAATAGATGAAATAGTCGTCGAAGATGCTGTCCATCATATCGGTGCTCGGCAGCACGGCGTGCTGTATGTGGCATGCGTAGCTTATGCTCTGTTTCATTATCTGATTGGCGCGCTCCACGGCTTCCTTCTGCTCGTTTATCACGTCGCGCTGGGTAAGGATCTCCTCCTGCTGCTGCGACAGCCGTGCGTTTTTCTCCTTGATTTTGGCGAGGTTGCGCTTGTTCTGGGTCAGCAGCATGGCCACTACTATTATACCTATTAGAGCTAATACCATGATTATGGATACCAGCATCGTGGTCTTTTTCTGCTCGGCTATCTTCTGGTCGCTTTTGCGTTTTTCCTCTTCCTGTTTCTGAGTGATCTCGAGAATCTTGACCTCCTGCTGCGAGTTGGCCCTGAATTCGGCGTTTTCCATGATTGTCTTGTCGTTCATGAAACGCTGCCTCTGCTTGTCGTACATTATGAAATCCTCCAGGGCCTTCCTGTAGTCGTGTATGCTCTGGTGATACAGCGCCGATGCCTTGTAGGTGTTTATTATGTGGGTGGGCCACTGCTCGTTGAGTTCCTTCTTCAGGCTGTCGGTTATCTGGATGGCGCGCCTGGTGTTTCCCTTCAGGAATTCCAGCTCGGCCTTCTGTATCTGCGACGATATCATGTAGTCGTCGTCCTGGAGCATCTGGCCTATCTCGTACAGCTTTCCGCTGTTCTCCTCCGCCTCCTCTATGTATTTCTGATTGCTGCGCGACGATCTTTTGGCGTAGTATATTTCCACATCGGCCTTGTACATATAGTATGTGCCCAGAATGTTTATCCTGTCAAATTCCTCTATGTCCTTGCATTGCAGGTATTTCATCGAAGAGTCGCAGGCGTTTTCCACAGCTGATAGCATTGCATTGTCCACCTCCGAATTGTAGAACATCTTTCCCTGCATCTCGGTGAAGTTTATGTGAGCTAATATCGAGAAATTGTATCCCATACCGCTGCTGTCGTTCTGCCGGCTGTCTATCCTGATGGCCTCGTCTATATTGTCGCGGGCCGATGCGTACAGCTCCATGTTGGCGCAGTTGGTGGCTATGTCGCGGTATACGCGTGCCACGTGGTTCATATTGCCTATTTTCTCGAATTTCAGGAGAGCCTGCTTGAAATATTCGGTAGATTCCTTGTGCTGGAGGGATACGCTCTTTACGCCGCCTATGTTGTAGAGCGCTTTGGCCATGTTGAGCTCGTCGCCTATTTCGTTGGCCAGGTGAAACTGCTTAACGTATACATCCTCGCACTTGCTCATGTCGAGGTAAAAATACGACCAACCCATCAGATTGTACGATTCCATCATGCTTACGGTGTCGTGTGCCTGGGTGGCCAGCTTGCATAGCCGCTCGGCATACTTGAGCTTCAGCTCCGGCTCGTTGGTGGCCTTGCCGAGCTCCAGATATATCTGTATGGAGTCCGTCTGCCCGTCCGCCCTCATGGGAAGAAGTATCGATAGTATAGCTAATATGTTGATTAATAAGTGTTTCATTCTTTATTACCTGTTCGTTTTCGATTAACAAATATAAAAATTATAATTAATAATCGCAACTAAACTATGTTTTTTTGATAAATATTAACTACATTTGCAAAGTTTAAACCAAAGTGCACTATTTTTGAGATGGATTTTAAGTTAATTTCAGAATATCAGCCCACCGGCGATCAGCCCGATGCTATCCGACAGCTTACCGAGGGAGTTATCCGCAACGATAAGTATCAGATACTTAAGGGAGTAACTGGTTCCGGAAAGACTTTTACCATAGCCAACGTAATCAAGAACATCAACAAGCCAGTTCTTGTGCTCAGCCACAACAAGACACTGGCGGCACAGCTATACGGCGAGTTCAAGGCTTTCTTCCCGGAGAACGCCGTGGAATATTTCGTATCATATTACGATTATTATCAGCCTGAAGCCTTTATCCCTACCACCAACACATACATCGAGAAAGACCTCTCCATCAACGACGAGATAGAGAAACTGCGAATGTCGGCAGCCACGGCACTGCTGTCGGGCCGAAAGGACATCATCGTGGTTTCGTCGGTCAGCTGCCTCTATGGTATAGGCAATCCCGAAGACTTCCACTGCAACATCATCCATTTCAAGAAAGGCGACAATATCGGCCGCACCAAGCTCCTGCGCAATCTGAGCGAGAGCCTCTACAGCCGAAACGAGATCGACTTCAAGCGCGGAACCTTCCGCGTAAAGGGCGATACCGTGGATATCTTTGTGGCCTACGACGACTACGCCTTCCGCATCCGCTTCTGGGACGACGAGGTGGATGAGATCATCAAATTTGACCCCGCCACGGGCGCCACTCTCTGCGGAATGGATGAGTGTGTGATATATCCGGCCAAAAACTTCATAACAACTCCCGACCGCCTTCAGCAGGCCATGCGGCAGATCCGCATAGACCTCGGAATGCAGATACAGTATTTTCAGGACGAGGGCAAGCCTCTGGAGGCCAAGCGCATAGAAGACCGCGTAAACAACGACCTCGAGATGATGCAGGAGCTTGGCCATTGCAGCGGAATCGAGAACTATTCGAGATATTTTGACGGCAGACAGCCCGGCAGCCGCCCGTTCTGCCTTATCGACTATTTCCCCGAGGACTTCCTGCTCGTGGTGGATGAGAGCCACGTAACACTCGGACAGATACACGCCATGTTCGGTGGCGACCGCAGCCGAAAGATGAACCTCGTGGAATACGGATTCCGTCTGCCCGCAGCCCTCGACAACCGTCCGTTGAAGTTCACTGAGTTTGAGGAGCTTACACCGCAGACAATTTACCTGTCGGCCACTCCGGCGGATTACGAGCTGCAGAAATGCGGCGGAGTAATCGTGGAGCAGATGATACGTCCCACCGGCCTGCTCGACCCGCCCATCGGCGTGCGCCCCACAGCCAACCAGATCGACGACCTAATGAACGAGATACAGGAAGTGGTGAACCGCGACGAGCGCGTGATGGTAACCACACTCACCAAGCGCATGGCCGAGGAGCTCACCAAGTATCTGGACCGCATGGACATACGCGCCAAATACATCCACAGCGATGTCGATACGCTGGAGCGCATAGAGATAATGGACGGCCTCCGCAACGGCACTTTCGACGTGCTCGTGGGCGTAAACCTCCTGCGCGAGGGTCTCGATGTGCCCGAGGTTTCGCTCGTGGCCATCCTGGATGCCGACAAGGAGGGATTCCTCCGCAGCGCCCGCTCGCTCACTCAGACCGCCGGACGCGCCGCACGCAATGTGAACGGACGCGTGATAATGTACGCCGACGTAATCACCGATTCAATGCGCGATACCATAGATGAGACCAACCGTCACCGCAGCATACAGATGCAGTACAATCAGGACCACAACATCACGCCGCGGCAGGTCCGCAAGACCACAACAATACAGATAGGCCGTGGCGAGCAGACATCCGGCGACCGTCAGTTCCCTGATATCCAGATGGATACCCAGCGACGCGCCGCCGAGAGCGAGACACGCTTCTATTCCAAGCGCGACCTCGAGCGCCTTATCCGCGATACGCGTCAGGAGATGGAGCGCGCAGCCAAGAAACTCGATTTCGTATCAGCTGCCCAGCTCCGCGACAAGATGTTTGAGTATCAGAAGGCTCTCGACGAGCGTGGTTGATTGTTTGGATTTTTAGCTAAAATAATTTGGAAACTGGTACAATAATATTTACATTTGCAGAAAATTACTATTAACTGATATGGCACGCAAAAAAGACCAATACCTCAACCCGATTCAACGTCTCAAGATATTCTGTCAGGACGACAAGTTCAAGTTCGCCCTCTTTGTAGTACTCATTTTCACGGCCTTCCTGGCTGTGGTGGGTTTTGTGTCGTACCTCATGTACTGGCGCGAAGACCAGAACAAATTTGAGCTCGGCATCTGGAAATACATCTTCGATCCCGATGTCTCGGTAGAAAACTGGGGACGCAAGTGGGGCGCGCTCATGGCCCACATCTGCATCCACCACCTCTTTGGCGTACCCTCGTTTGCGCTCATATTCCTTATGGTTCTGGTGGCCTTCAGGTGCATCAAATACGAGCCCATACCATTTGGACCCACTGTTACACACACACTTATATGGATGGTGTGGCTGTCCATGTTTCTGGGATTCGTGTTCCAGAGCAGTTCGTTCTATTACGGCGGAGTCTTTGGCTATTCGGTCTCCTACTGGCTGTATACCCTTTGCGGCGGATTCTGCACCATGCTGTTTCTCCTGCTATTAGCTGGCACCATACTCATATTCACATTCGACAACTCGGTGCCATGGCTCAAGATATTCTTCAACGACTTCAAGAAGCACCACAGCCTGCGCACCGCATGGGAGAGCGCCAACACCTTTACACGCAATCTCTCTGATAATCAGGAGATGAGGTCAGCTGATAAGTACAAGCCGCAGGGCCGTGCAGCTGATGGCGAAAACGATGGCGACGACGACTACGATGTGGATTTTGGCGACGACGACGATTCGCAGTCATCATCGCTCAACAGCCCCGTAAACACATCCAGCGCATCATCTGCCGACAAGGACAAGGGCATCGGATCGTTTTTCAAGGATATCTTCACCGGCAAGGACTACGTGGGCAAGGACCAGAAAATCGATTTCGACGAGCGTCCGTCAGCGCCACCTCGCGCAAATCCTCCGGCCCCCAAGCCCAAGCAGCAGGGTCCCGAGACCATCAGCGAGAAATACGTAATCGGCGGTCAGGGTCAGGAGCCTCAGCCAGCTGATGGCGATGACATCCTGGAGTTCGAGGTGGAGGACACCACCCTCAACGACGGCCGTGTGCGCGTATCCGATGCCATAGAGGCTCCCGATCCCGATCAGCAGCCCGTAACTATAGTTCCCGGCATGGATACGGCCAATCCACAGCCTGTAAGCGACGGCGAGGCCATCTCTATGCAGGTGGAGATCAATCATGAGGTGAGGGCCGAGGATATATCAAACCTTCCGCCATACGACCCCACTGCCGAGCTCTCCAACTATCATCTGCCGCCTATCTCGCTCCTCAGGGTCAACAACGACAAATCGTCGGTATCCAACGACGAGCTCACCGAAAACAAGGCCAAGATTGTAAATGTTCTCAAGGACTTCAAGATCAAGGTTGTCAAGATATCAGCTAAAATAGGTCCTACAGTAACACTCTACGAGATCAAGCCCGCTCCGGGAGTCAAGATTTCCAAGATTCAGAGCCTTCAGAATGATATCATGATGAACCTGAAGGCCAAGGGATTGCGTATTATTGCGCCTATTCCGGGACAGGGAACTGTGGGCATCGAGGTGCCCAACAAGGTGCCGGCCATCGTATCGATGGAATCGCTGGTAAGCACAGTGAAGTTCCAGGAGAGCGACTACGAGCTGCCCATAATCCTCGGCAAGACCATCAACAACGAGGCTTACATGATAGACCTCGCCAAGTGTCCGCACATGCTTGTGGCCGGTGCCACAGGTCAGGGTAAGTCGGTAGGTCTCAATGCCATTATCGCCTCTATATTATATAAGAAGCATCCGAGTCAGGTAAAGTTTGTATTCGTGGACCCCAAGAAGGTGGAGCTCACTCTCTACAAGAAGATAGAGAAGCACTTCCTGGCCAAGCTGCCCAACAGCGATGAGGCTATCATCACCGATGTAGACCAGGTGAAGGCCACTCTCAACTCGCTTACCGTGGAGATGGACAACCGCTACGGTCTGCTTCAGGAGGCCGAGTGCCGAAACCTTAAGGAATACAATGCCAAGTTTATAGCAAGGCGCCTGAATCCTGAGCGCGGTCACAAGTTTATGCCGTACATCGTGCTGGTGATCGATGAGTTTGCCGACCTGATAATGACGGCCGGCAAGGAGGTGGAGAAGCCTCTGGCCCGTCTGGCACAGCTGGCCCGTGCCATAGGTATCCACCTCATAGTGGCCACACAGCGCCCTGATGTCAAGATTATTACAGGTTCCATCAAGGCCAATTTCCCGGTGCGTGTGGCATTCCGCACCATGTCGGGAGTCGACAGCAAGACCATCCTGGACCAGGTGGGCGCCGAGAACCTTATAGGCCGTGGCGATATGCTCATCAACACCGGAAGCGAGATCACGCGTCTGCAGTGCGCATTCATAGATACTCCCGAGCTGGAGGATATCACCAAGTACATATCTCAGCAGCAGGCCCCCGTGATGACCTACGAGCTGCCGGAGCCTGACATAGAGGCCGGCGAGCCGGGCGAGGATGTGGACCTCAGCCGGAGGGATTCGCTGTTTGAGGAGGCGGCCAGAATTGTGGTGATGACACAACAGGGCAGCACTTCTATGCTTCAGCGCAAGCTCGAGATTGGATACAACCGCGCCGGCCGTATCATGGACCAGCTGGAGGCCGCCGGTATTGTGGGCCCCAACGAGGGCAGCAAGGCCCGCGCCGTGAATATCGACAACGAGTATGCCCTGGAGCAGTATATCAACAATCTGGACAGGAGTCTGTAGTTTTCGCCATTAGCTGCCATGAACAAAAAAAATGATGATAATAAATTCAGTTTTTTGTTCGTTTTGCAACTATAATGTCAGATTACTAGTGATGCGATAATTTTAAACTAACATTATCTATATACTTGAAATAAAGTATATTGCAGACGTTCTTTGATTTTTTGATTTGAATTTGTTTGAGTAATTTGCAGTTCTAAAACAACTGCAAGTTATGAACAAAGGAA
>JAZUEG010000415.1:0-18448 GCA_045640025.1 Bacteroidales bacterium | reverse complement strand
CGGGGCTACGGAGCGTGGTGGTCTAAAGACCTCTTAGAATTGCAATGGACAATCGCCCAATCCCAGGTCCACTTGTGGACCTTCTCGATCCGTAGCCCCGACCTCCACCACGTAACAATAACCGCTGAGGTCGGGGGAATGAAAAATGTTGGAAATTTTATTTGTTATTATGGAAAATGTTTGCTTTCTTTGGGTGTTTTTAATTCTTAACCTTAAAATCAAAAAATAATGAAAATAGGTTGGATAGATTTTTCTGACAGTGAACGAAACAAAGCGTTGGATGCTATAAGTAAGTTCGAAGAAAAGGGTGCTGTGGATGAGATTGGCATTGGTAGAATTCGAGATGCTTTTGCCAATAAGTTCTTCCCTGGTACTTCCACCATTATGACAAGGGCTAAATACTTCTTTATTGTGCCCTACGCGTTTATGGATGCCGTCAGAAATAAAAAACTCACTAATTATCGTCAAGTGATCAAACACGTAGAGGATAATTTAGAAAAGGAATGCGCTCTTACAATGAGAAAACAATATCCAGAGCGTGGGTCTGGTATTATTGGAACTCTTATTCTGCCTTACAATTGGGTTTCAAGAAAGCCTTCTTCGATTTATTGGAATGGCTTGCGACGACTTGGAATTTTCACTTGGGATAACATTACGTCTATTGAGAGTTACGTAAGAATCGCTTTGGCAGGCAGGGATTCTATTTTGGATAAGTCCAAACGTAAAGACGATGATGCAAAGGAAGACTCTGACGATTTTGACGCTGAGCATAATGGGCAGAAGCCATTCTGGAACGTCCCAAAACCAGACAAAAATTGGATGAAGAATTTGTCGATAGATCTTAATAAGGACGAGGCTTCTTTTTTGAGAAAGCAGATTTCTGATTCCCATACAGATACCGTATTTAAGGTGTTGCTTGATAATAGTATAAGAATTGCAGAGGGATCTAATTTTGAATCTGTATCATCTGATATTTATGATTTGGTGTCTGATAAAAACAAACTATTGATTGATTTGGCAAACACATTCAATGTTTTAGTAGTCCTCATCAGATTTCGTTACAATATAATTCTTTCTCAATACAATAACCAGGATCTTATTGACGGATGGGATGATTTTATATCACGTATTCCAGAAATTGAAGATTTGGATATTAATCAAATGATGTTTTTGATTGGGGTTAATGATTTAGAAACTATGACTTTTCTTACAAAGTCTAAGCGATATTTGCTGGAAGATAGAATTCCCGAACTTGACCAGTGGATTATAAGACGAGAAAAGGCTTTGAAGGGCGGAAGAGCCAAACTTCTAAACCCAAACAACCACAATCCAGAGAAAACAGTCGCGCTGTATTTCCTTGATTATAGAATGAATACCGCAAGACGAATTATTAATGATATTTTAGATGCGGAGGCTTAAGATATGGCAACTTTAGATCCTAAAACAAACAGGCTCAGTTATGGCAATATTCTGAGTCCTGAATCCGAATATACATTGAGAAAGGCTATTGCAACAACTTACTCACTCGATTTGCAAAGTCTTGTAGCCACAACTATATCCTTAGGCCTTGGAGAGGCTACTGACAGCGAGTTGGCAAGAAATCCTCTAAATCTTCTTTACGCATTGCAGAAGGTTACTGATAAGATTTTGATTTTCTGTGATTCAAGTCAGATAAAAGCAGTCGCCTCCAAGAAGAGAAACAAGTTTCTTGGATTGCTTGAAAAGACAATTGTTCCTGTTAATCTTATGGAGAAAGATTCATTGGGAAACTATCCGTCGTTTCATTCCAAATGCTGGATTATTCAATACGAGAATTTGAAGGATAAAAACATACGAAAATACAAGTTTATTGTGATGAGTCGAAACCTGACTTTTGACAGAAGTTGGGATATTTCGGTGTGTCTTGATGGCTCTGTATCCGCTTCTGGGAAAATAAATCAGCAAACAGAGAGAATTATTGGTTTTGTAGATTTCTTGCAGAAGCAGATAGGTTCCAACGATCCTTTTATTGCGACGAAAAACGCATTTATCAACGAATTGAAATCCGATTTGCAAAATGTTGTATTCGAGGCTAATGATTTGCATTTTGAAGATTTTGAGGTATTGCCCATTGGAACTGGCGCTGTCGATATCAATGATGATGAATTATTCAAGAGTTCTGATGCCAGGGATATGGTTGTAATGTCGCCGTTTGTGTCCAAGAACATTATCAAGAGACTGATGTGCAGGAATTTCGGCTACAAATTTCATCCATATCTGATTACCCGATATTCGGAGTTGGATAAAGCAAAAGATTTGCGTTGGGATATTTCTGTTTTTTGCCTTAAAGATAGAATAGTAGATTCTGAGGAGATTGTGTCAAATTCTGATAATATGGATTTTATGAAACAGGATATCCACGCAAAAATTTATTCATTGGAATTTGGGGATGGCAACAGATTTTATCTTGGCTCTATGAATGCCTCGGAAAATGGAACCAATAGAAATGTGGAATTGCTGATAAAACTATATTCCAAAGACTACTCGCCAATGATGTTTCTTAGTGATATCAATTACGATAAGATGTTTCAGAGAATTGATTTCTCACATTTGGAATTACTTGAGCAGACGGATCAGGGAAAGGATTATTCAAAGATTTTGAAACAGATTTTACGACTTAATCTTTCGGCTGAAGTTGAGGAAAATTCAGAAGGTTTATTTGATGTTTTTGTAAGATTCGATGGTTTGGATAATGCCGAATGCAAAATTGAGATTTGCCCATTTTTTGCTGAAGGTTTGCTTACGGAACTGAAATCTGAGACCATTTTCCAAAACCTTAATTTGGGTAATTTGTCTGAATTCTATTCCATTGCGTTTGACGGGAAGTTTGTGCAGACTATTCTAATCCCAACTACAGGAATGCCTGACGGACGCGAGAAAAACATTGTTAAGTCGATTATTACGAACAAGAAAAAACTCTCGGAATATATTGCATTTATTCTTGGTGATGATTCTTTTGCCTCGTTCACCGACGATATTATTGACCTTGTGGAAGGTGAATATGACGAGGAGGCTAACAAGTCGAAATCCAAAAGCAACGACAATATATTAACACCAGTATATGAGCGGATGTTGAAAACGGCATTTACAAATCCTGAACGCCTGAAGGATGTTGAAGAAGTTATCAATATGATTGATGACGATGAAATTGTAACTCCCGAGTTCAAGCAAATGTACGAGACTTTCAAAACAACTTTAAAATTTTAGGAAATGAATAAACAAGATATTCTGGATAAGGAATTTGACGTAATGTCGCAGTTGAAAGATTTTCAGAAGGCGACAGTGGAGCGAATTGACCACCTTTTCCGTATAGAAAAACAAGATCGTGTTTTGGTGGCAGACGAGGTTGGTATGGGAAAGACAATGATTGCCAAAGGCGTTATCGCTAAGATGGCAAATTTGTTAATGGACAGTGGTGCTAAATTGTTTAAGGTAGTTTATGTTTGTTCTAACCAGAGCATTGCAAATCAAAACATTACTAAATTAAATATTTTCAATGTTAATAATGATACTTCGTTTGTAAGTAAGAAGCGTTTGTCTCAACAATTTTATGAAATTGCAAAAAAGGACAATGTTTGCAAACAATCTGGACAATTTGTACAATTGTTGACTTTGACTCCAGATACTTCATTCAATTTCAAAAAGAATGCAGGCAAGCAAGAAGAGAGAGAGTATATATATGCGGTGTTGCGAATTCAAATTGAACACGATTCTAATGTTTATGACCTGAAAAGGGATTTGATTAAGACTTTGGAATATGTTTTGTCCAAAAGGAACACTGTTTATCAAAATTTTGATTATTGGTATCGTGAAATTCGTTCTGTGATTCCTTGGAACTCTCCTTTGTATGATAGTTTATACGAAGATGAGTTTATGGAATATGTATATGATTACTTATTGAATGGTATTAAGCATTGTAAAAACGATACTTCGTTTATTGTTAAACTACGTCAGAAATTCGCAAAAATAAGTGTTGAAATGCTCAAACCTGATTTAGTGATTATGGATGAGTTTCAGCGCTTTAAGTTCCTAATAAATCCTGACGAAGCCGATTCAGAAGTTGCTTTGTTGGCAAAGAAATTTCTATTATCAAAGGATAAGACCAAACTTGACAATAGGATTCGTGTACTCTTATTGTCCGCTACTCCATACAAACTCTATTCAACATTGGAGGAAATCGGTGATACCAACGACGACGAACATTTCAATGAGTTTAAGGAAGTTGTAAAATTCCTCTATGACGACCCTAAAAAATATGATGATTTTAAAAACGTTTGGGGTGATTATTCCAAATCGTTGAAGGAGTTGAAAAACGAGAATTCCGCCATTCTGAAATTGGAGGATAATGTAAAAAAAGCCGGCGAAAAACTCTATGGATGTATGTGCAGAACCGAGCGTATATCAGTAATGGACAGCAACGATTACACCGACGATTCAAGCAAGAATATTCCTTTGGAAATCAGTGGAAATGATATTAAGTCATATTTGGATATCCTTAAAGTTTTGTATAAGGAAGTTGACGAGAAGCGAATTGATGCCAAGTTTCTTATGGACTACATTAAGAGTTGCCCATATATCTTGTCGTTTGCTCAGAAATATGATTTGAAGAAACAGATTGAAGGCTATTTCAAGTCTCACCCCGAGGAAGTATCGGTAGCCAAAAGCGATTTGCTTTGGGTGGATAAATCCAAGATCAAAAACTACAAAGGCTTGGATGTTACCAATGCACGTTTGGAGCGTTTGAGAAACGAGATTTTCAAATCCAAAAGCAATCAGGAAATTGTTGGCAATCCGGCATTTTTCCTGTGGATTCCACCCTCAATGCCATATTATGAATTCGGCGGAGTTTATCGTGGTTGCGAGGTTGACAACTTCTCCAAAATCCTTGTGTTCTCATCTTGGGAAATGGTTCCGAGAATGATTGGAAGTATGGTCTCTTATGATGAGGAGCGCAGAACCATTGGCCGTTTGCTCCGTAGCAATGATAAAGAGACGAATTATTTTGCTAAAAACCGTTATCCAAGCGAACGACTCAGTTTTTCACAAGATACAATTTTCACGTTGCTCTATCCTTCAAAGTTCCTCGCTGATTTATACAAACCCGATTTCAGCAACGGTCTTCCAAAACTGGAGAAGGTTGAGAAACAATTGTTGGAAAAGATAAATGTGGAATTGGAGAAACTGCGAATTTCGTATTCTCCAAAATTCAATAGGGAAGACAGCAGATGGTATTGGTGTGCTCCAATGCTTATTGATGGTTGTTGGAATTCCTTTGTGAATAGTGTTCGTACTGTTGGTCAAAATACCTCATCTGTATTAAAAAATCAGGTTGACAAAATAAACAGCGTTTTCTACAACCTTGGTAAAATGCCAGAAGACCTCGCAGATGTTCTTATAGATATGACACTTGGAGGACCTGCAACTTGTCTATACAGAGCCACAGGAGATATGGATTTGTCTGTAAAAGTAGCATTGGGATTTTTCCGCTATTTCAATTCTCCAGAAAAAACAGCGATTGCAGAATTATCCAACACCCGACGTCTTGACGACAACAACCACTGGCAGAACGTTTTGCTCTATTGCAAGAATGGTAATTTTCAGGCAATGATTGATGAATATTTGCATTTGGTTCGTGGTGTTGAAGAGGGAAAGAAAAGAGTTGCCGATTTAGATGAGAAAGCAAAGGAACGAATTGCAAATTCATTTGTTGACGCATTGAGTCTCAATACTGCAAGTTACGATATTGATTCTTATCAAGAGTTTGAACAAAAAGTAGTAGGAGGAGATACGAAAAAATCCTCAATGCGAACCCATTACGCAGTTGGATTCTCCAATTCAGGAACAGAGAGCGATAAGGCGGTTGCCCGTAAGGATGATATCAGAAAAACCTTCAACTCTCCATTCTGGCCTTTTGTTTTGGCTTCTACCTCAATAGGACAGGAAGGTCTTGACTTTCACCAATATTGCAGGAAGATTATGCATTGGAATTTGCCAAGTAATCCAATTGATTTGGAACAGCGAGAGGGTCGTATCAATCGTTTCAAGTGTCTTGCAGTTCGTCAGACTTTGGCCAAGGATTATCGAAACGAATTGGATTCAACAGGCGGAATTTCCGATCCTTGGAATCAGATTTTCGATATTGCCCAAAAGCGAAAGGATAAATCTAAATCTGACTTGATTCCTTTCTGGTGCTGTGAGAATCAGAGCGTCAAGATAGAGCGAATCCTTGGCCATTATCCAATTAGTCGAGACGAGGCACAATACGAGCGACTGATAAAAGTGCTTTCTCTCTACCGCCTCACTCTCGGACAAGGCCGTCAGGAAGAGTTGTTGGAGAACATTTTCAGAGAGTTCGAGAATGCTGATTCCTTGAAGAAATTCTTCATCAACCTTAGTCCGATTGCAAGAAAGGATAAATAATTGTCTTTTGTCGGGCACACAGGCCCGACAAAAAAAATTACGCACTTTTATTCAATATAGAGAATAAAACCGTATTTTTTGAGCGTTTTATTAAATATAGAGAACGAAATCATAAATTTCGAGTATTTTTATTCAATATAGAGAATAAATTCGTAAATTTTAATCGTTTTGTTTTGTATATTGAATAAAATAGATAATTTTGCATTGTTTATTCAATATATTAAATAAGATGAAAATTATAGAGAGAACGTCATATAAAAACAGAATCCAAAAGCTCATCGGCAAGGGTGAGATTATTGTCTTGACAGGACAACGCCGTGTAGGAAAAACTATGTTGTTGAGGTCTTTATCTAATAAGGAAGACTATAATGTAATAGAAATAGATAAGGAAAAAATTGAGTTTGACTTTATCACGGACTATAAGACCTTGTATCAGTATATAATTGAAAATAGAAGTAAGGACAGAAAAAACCTCATTCTTATTGATGAAATTCAAGATATTGACAATTTTGAAAAAGCATTGCGCAGTCTTTATGATGATGACAATATTGATATCATAGTAACAGGCTCCAATGCGAAGATGTTGTCTGCGGAAATAAGCACTACATTGTCAGGCAGAAAAGAGGAAATTCATATTGGCTCGTTGTGTTATATTGAATTTTTGGAGTTTCACAAACTGACTGATAATCAAGAAGCATTGCTGAAATATCTTCAGTTTGGAGGTATGCCTCACCTACACGTTTTGGGGCTTGAAGAAGAAGAGATGATATGGAATTATCTGAGGGAAGTAAAAAATACTGTAATTCTAAAAGATGTAGTAGAGCGTGGTGACATAAGGAATGTAGGTATACTCGAGCGGATACTCTGTTTTGTCTCGGATAGCATTGGCAAGCAGATAAGCGCAAATTCGATGGTGAAATTCTTTAAGTCTCAGAATATTCCTGTTTCGGTGGCCACGATTCTTACGGATTTGCAATTGCTGGAAGAGGCATACGTAATCAATAAAATACAGGCTTACGATATCCGTGGCCGTCAGTTGCTTGAAACAGGAGGCCGTTATTACTTTGAGGATTTGGGATTAAGAAATGTCTTGCTTGGACGTAAACGTGAAAGGGACATCGAAAAGGTAATGGAGAACGCCGTCTATCTCCATTTGCGTCACATTGGTTTCGATGTCTATTACGGTCAGTTGCAGAAAGGTGAGATAGATTTTGTTTGTGAGTCGATGAATGGCCGAATCTATGTTCAGGTAACATATCTTCTGGCTTCAGACGAAACTCGTGAGCGAGAGTTTGGCAACCTTCAGCTGATAGGCGATAACTATCCCAAATATGTAGTAAGTATGGATCCTATACTGTCAACATACGATTATCAGGGCATTAAGCATATCAATATAGCGAAATTCCTGCAAATGGATTTGGTTGATATGTTCTAAGAATAATAAACATATTTATTTTTTGCACGAATATTGCAATAATAAAAGAAACAACAATTAAAATTATTAATATGAATAAAGCAACGAAGGAACTTAGAGATGCAATCTTAATGAAAGTTGAAGGCAAGGATATTTGCTCTCTTTTGAATGGCAATGTGGATTTCGATTCATTGAAAGAGGATGTCAAGGTAGTTAAATCGTTTTCTACTAATGAGTCATTGAGAAAGATTGAGTTGCTTGATGAATTTGAATCGTGGCGTTTTCTTCCATTCGAAAACGCCTTTTATCTCTTTGAGGCAAGGTCGAAAGATGAATTTAAATTCCGCTTCTATTATTATCAGCATGATGATGAAGAATATACTTCCAAGGGATTTGATTCTTTTAATGAACTTTACGAGTTCTATGATAGTGGGTATGATTATACAGACCTAATTGAAAAAGTGATAGATTCATTGAATAATTATGAGACTTGGGGTCAGCAATCTTTCGGAAGTGTTACTAACAAGGATTTGAATGAATTTATTGATTATCTTTACCGCAATTTATATCCTCATTTTAAAGAATGGGAGTTGGAGGATTATCATAATGCGTGTAAAAATAATGTAGAATACGCTCAGAAAAGACTCAAAGCCTTTGATTTGCCCCTCGATATACAACGAGTGTTTTATAGCGAAGAAAACAGAACGCGAGACATAGTTGATTGTGTAGCCGGACTTTGTCAAGAAAATCGAAAACTCCGTGATGCCTTAGGAGAGGAGGTTTAATTGTACTCTTTGTCGAGCACATAAGTACGACTTTACGGAACAATTTCATTTTTTATCTTTTGCAACGTTGCAAAACTTTTCTTCGTATTTTAAACACCTCTATCTTTGCACTATAATCTAAAGCATATAATTATGTCGAAAATAAATTATTGGGAGGCTACTGAGAATGCCGTTAAGTTTCAGGAGAATGGACTTTTGGGAATGAAAACTCCAGAAGGCGAGGTGATTTTGCCTGCTGAATATGATCAAATATATCAGTATAACAAAAGTGATATTTTTTATGTTGAAAAAGATGGTGCTTCGCATTATATCAACAGCAAAAAAGAACATATTTTGTTGAAATTTGGTTCGATTTTCAAAGAGAAACCATTCTGGCATCGATGGAGAGAAAATGATAATTATGTAATAACAAAACAGATAGTTGCCGAAAGTTATGGTTCTGATACCGCTAAGGTAAATGGAGATTGGGTTCATTTCAATATAATGCAAAAATCCGACGTTAGGAGAATATTTGGAGATTGCGAGGTGATTCCAATAACAAAAGATATTTTTGATCTGATTGAATCTCATTTCTTGGACGAATGTTATGGAGGTTGGGCTTTTTCCAAGGGTAAGAATGCGTTGGCGGAATGTTGTGGTCAAATCAAAGAGTTGGTTAATAGTTGTAATCCTTTGACGAAGGTATGGATATCCAATAATTCTATTTTTACTCTGGATGATTTAAAGATATGTTTTTCTCGATATAATGACGAAGATTGGTTTTATTATTCATCGTGCTTGGATAGTTTTGTGAATATTGGTGTAGGTTACGACAATTCCTTGAAACCTGATGAGGTGCGTATGTTGCAGATTGACTATGAGCAAAGAGATTTTGATGAAGATGATGATTTATTGTGGTTCGAATTCTGTATTGATTTCTCCTTAAATAGCCTAAAAGATAAAAGATCGCAATTGGAAAAACATTTGGTGAAACTGAGGGAAAAATATGGACCTGTTTGTGAAAAATTGGCCCGTAAATATTATTTCGGAGTGGTTCCGGGTGTCAGTACAGACATTTCTTATTCTTTGCAAGAAGAGATATCAAAGGTGGATTATTTAATTGAGCAAGGCGCCAGTATCGAATTGTCTTTGGATTATTTATGCGAGAATATGGTAATCGAAGGTCTTGACTATAATCCAAAACACGATAAGTTCATAACTAATGCCAACCTTTCCTGTATCAACAGGATGATTAAATATCTTATCAAACTTGGTAGCGACATTAATCATATAAGTTGGAACAGAACTCCATTGGACTATATCAGATGGTTTATTGATTTGGCTAAAAAACACAATCAACGCGAATCCAAAATCCAACTCTTGCGCAAAATCGAGAAAACTCTTCTCGACAACGGCGCTAAGTCTGTCTCTGAGATGGATGAGGATTATGTTTTCTGGAAACAAAGGAAGGGGTATTTGTATCAGGACGGAAAATTTGTGGAGAAATAATTCTATCGTTTTCAACAAATTTCATCCGCCATTCATCCCCGATTCCATTCATCCCCGACCTTCTCCGTTATTGATATTTTGTTAAGGTCGGGGCTACGGAGCGTGGAGGTCTAAAGACCTCTGAGAATTGCAATTGACAAGCGCCCAAATCCCAGGTCCACTTGTGGACCTTCACGTTCCGTAGCCCCCACCTCCACCACGCATCAATTACCGCTGAGGTCGGGGATGAAATCGGAAATCGGGGATGAAAATCGCGGAAAAATGTAATGAATCATCATTTAAACAAATCCTCCGCTGTTACCTCGTTCTGCATTGTGCTTGAGTATGCATTTTTCTTTACGCCGTATGTCGTTATCATTATGATATGCAGAGCCTTGGTTGTTTTGGTGGTGTTGCGGAACAACTCACGGCGGTTCGATAGATGTTCGGCGTATTTCTCGGTTATTGTGAATTTCGTGTTTGAATATTTCATCTCGCAAAGGTCTATTACCGGATCCGCGCGGTCTATCACAAGGTCTATCTGATAGCCTTGCTGTGTGGTGCCGTCGTCAAGTTTTTTCTGCGGTGACACCCAGGAATTTATATTTGTAGAAATGCCTGAGATTCCAAGTTTCATCTTTATCTGATTGATATGCAATAGACTTACAAGCTCAAATGCGTAGCCTGTCCAAGCAGTGTGTGCTGGCTTGCCGTTGAAATTCTGCCAATAGTTTTCGTCCTGGCTTGTGTTTCCGCTTACGAATTTCAGGTAGAATAGCGAGAACAAGTCTGTCAACTGAAACACATTGTCGCGCTCCTTCTTGCCAAATGCTGAATATTTCCTTACAAAACTGCATAGCCTGAGATTTTCGAGAATGGTGGTAAGTTCGCCACCTTCTGATATCTTGAGCGCAGTCTTTATTTCCTGACGTGTAAGGCCTTGAGTCTTTTTCGCAAGCAGTTCAACAACCTTTTTATATTTCTGAGACTCAATGAATAACGAGCGGAACAGGAACGTGAACTCATTTTTTAGTTGCCCGTTCTCGGCGAAAAACAGATTGTCGATATTGGCCTCAAATGTTTTCTTGCCATCCAGGAGACTCAGATAAAAAGGCACTCCGCCCATTATCATATAACACTCCAAAATCTGGTAGCGATTCCATACTATGTTTCTGGATTTCAGATACTTCTCGGTTTCACCAAGGGTAAACGGTTGCAAATGTATCTGTCTTGTTATCCTGTTATGGAGTCCACCCTTGTCGCCTATAAGTTTGTTTATCATCCATGTGGTGGCCGAACCGCAAGTTATAAGTTTCAGTTTGTTGCAGGTAGAGCCCCACGAATTCCAAAAATAATCCAAGGCTCTGATAAACTTAGACTTAGGAGTATCGAGCCAAGGCAATTCATCAATAAAAATTACAAATTTTCGCTTTGATGAGTTCTTTAAATAGTTTTTTAGTTGCTCAAAAGCGTCTAACCAATTGTTTACCAATGGATAATAAGAATTGGAATATTCGTTGATGGCCTTGTTGAAAATCTGCATTTGTTCCTGAGCAGAACCATCGAGCATACCGGTCATATAGAAGGCGATTTTGTCCTCGAAAAATTCCTTTATGAGAAAAGTTTTTCCGATTCTTCGCCTTCCATATACTGCAACAAACTCAGCGTCAGATGATTCGTAAATCTCCTTGAACAACTGTTTTTCTCTGTCTCTTCCAATAATCTTATTTTCCATAGCAAAAAATCCTTGGTTTTACTCCGCAAATATACAACTATTTTCCGAAAATACCTCCTCCGTAACCCATTTTTTTTACCACTTACGGAGGACTAATTTCCAAAATACCTCCTCCGTAACTCATTTTTAAAACCACTTACGGAGAACTAATTTCTAAAATACCTCCTCCGTAATTATCATATCAATCATCCCCGACCTTTTCCCGTTATTGATATTTGGTAAAGGTCGGGGCTACGGAGCGTGGAGGTCTAAAGACCTCTGGGGAAGGCGGGCGTGGCTTTATAGGTCCACTTGTGGACCTTCACGTTCCGTAGCCCCGACCTCCACCACAAGGCAATGATTGCTGAGGTCGGGGATGAAATAGAAATAATGAATTAAATAATTTTTTTTTTCTAAAATATTGTATAACAAAATATATATTGTTATTTTTGTGGCATAGAATCATAATTATGGGTAAAATTATTTACTTTCTTTGCTTCATTATTTCAGTTTTCCCAACTGATGCAAATGAGAATCGACGCCACGTTCATATAACACGACGAGGTGATAAGAAATCTCATATTGGTGATACTGTAGCCAAGATATGGATTGAGCAAAATGGAGAAAAGAAAATAGAGGTTGCTTGGTCGGAATTATCTTCTGATGAGGAAGATATGATTATTAAAGTAATTGATGATAATTATGATTTTATTGATAATTGTATTGACAGAATTTTTACTGGCAAGAAGGTTGACATACTAAAAATTACCAAAAAATATTAAAAACAATTATGTGCAGGTTCAAAGATACAGAATTAGGAATCAAGAAATTGGATTTCAACGAGAAGAGAGGAATGATGGCTGTTTATCTCACAGATGGGCGTGAGGTTTTGGTTCCCGTTTCTCTTTTCCCAGAGATAAAGCGTCTGCGCAAAAGTCAGCGTGAGGACTATATGATTATGGACGGTCAGTTTTTCTCTTTCGAGGCTATCAGCAGGATTTTCTCTGTAAAGGATATTCTTGACTGTAATTTGGCGTGTGCATAGATTTAGCCCTTTTGCCCTCAAAAAAACACAATGACCTTCTTCATTGCAGATACACATTTTGGCAGTAGTACCATAATTCCCTTTGCCGTAAGACCTTTCCACAATTCAGGAGAGATGGATGAGTATATCATCCAGAAATGGAATTCCGTTGTCAATCAGGACGACGACATTTTCGTTGTCGGGGATTTCTTCGACAACGTGGATCGGGATTTTGTGGAATCCATTCTCGACAGACTCAATGGAAAAATAATTCTCGTGATGGGCAACCACGACGAGGGATTGGCGGAATTTTACCGTGAGATGGGTGTGGTGGTTTATGAGTATCCTGTGATTTTCAGCGATTGGTATTTCGTGTCGCATCAGCCAATGTACCTAAATGAGAATATGCCATACGTGAATATTTTCGGACACGTGCACAATAATCCCATATACAAGGACCATTCAGGCAACTCGTTCTGCGTCTGTGCCGATAGGATAGATTATACGCCTGTCACGTTTGAGCAAATCAAAGAAATTGTAAGCAAAGATTGGAAGAAATAACCTTTTTTAACTAAACCGCACTTTCACTTTTCCTAATAGCAGTCGTCTATATTTACAAAAACATTCGTTAACCATTAAAAAATATACGACCATGAAAAAGATAATATTCGCTTTGGCCATGAGCCTTTTTATGGTGCCTGCGTTTGCACAGCATCACAACGACCGTCACGACAATCACCACAACGACCGTCACGAGCATCACGACGACCGCCATCATCCTGCCCCAGTAATCAGGATTGCATCTCCAGAGGAAGTCGCTCTTGTAAGGCAACTTGTTCACGACCTTACTTCGTCTTGGGATCAGGCCAAGGCCGTGAAAACCTGTATGCAACTCGCTCCTATGAGGGCTGAGGATCTGGCCTCGGTGATCCACAAGATCTCGTTCGACGACGCCAAGATGGACGTTCTGAAATTCTGCTATCCTCTCTGCCCTAACAGGGAAAGATATTCGGTGGCCATCGAGGAATTGAGTTTCAGGTCCAACAAGGAGAAAATGTACAAATTCATCGCTATACATTAGCGGAATCCTCACCATATCGCATACGATATATATATCATTATTATGGATTTTGGTATATAGAATGTGGTTTGTGATTGGTTATATTTTAATTTTCGAAATCAATGTTATATTTTTGCATCCGATAATTTATCGATCATTAATGCAAATATGAAAAAACTCTTTATCTCAGCCGTGCTCATGGGCACGGCTTTTTTTGCTCAGGCTCAGCAAGATAGCCTTACTTACCACTCTACCGTGGTTGTTACAGGTACCAGGGAGCCTGCATTCCTGAAATCGGTGCCTGCCACCCTAACCGTTATCGATCAGCACCAGCTGATGGCCAATCATCAGACCTCGCTTCTGCCAAGTCTCGTGGAGAATACACCTGGCCTTTTCGCAACCTCGAGGGGCGTTATCGGCTACGGCGTCAGCACCAATTCCGCTGGCTCCATCAAGGTACGTGGCGTGGGCTCGGGCGCTCAGTTGCTCGTCCTCATCGATGGTCAGCCTCAGTACGCAGGCCTTATGGGTCACCCGATTCCTGATGCCTACATGGGACTGAATACCCAGAAAGTCGAGATCCTCAGGGGCCCGTCGTCGGTGCTCTACGGTAGCAATGCCATGGGCGGTGTTGTAAATATAATCACCTCACAGCCATATCCTTATCAGGATTATTACAAGGGCGACTACTCGCTTTCCGTGGGCTCTTACGGAACAGTTCAGGCTCAGGTAGCTAATACAGTTCATAAGGGCAACCTCTCAGCCGTAGTCAATATGAACTATCAGCGCACCGACGGCCACCGCGACAATTCCAACTTCGATCAGTTGGGCGGTTACCTGAAGCTCGGCTACCATATCGCACACGGTTGGGACGCTTCCGCCGACCTCAACCTCACCAATTTCGGATTCATGAACCCAGGACCTGACACAGCACCTCTCTATGAGGCCGAGGCTGATATCACCCGCGGATTGGCCAGCGTTTCTGTTAAGAACCAGAGCATTTTCACCGAGGGAACCATCCGTGCATTCTACGATTGGGGTCATCATGATATCAACGACGGCCACACCGCCGACAAGCCTTCGCAGACCAAGCTCTACAAGCACGACGATTTCATAGCCGGCGTCAACGCTTTCCAGACCTTCAAATTCTTTGAGGGCAACCGCACCACTTTCGGTCTTGACTATCAGACATTTGGAGGCGAGGCTTGGAACGAGAACATATCAGACGGCGCCAAGACCTTTATCGGCGATTACGACAATCCTTACGAGGTGGCTGGATACCTTGATATCCATCAGAAACTCGCAAAGATTCTCAACCTCAATTTCGGATTCCGCGTCAACTACCATTCCGTATCAGGAACCGAACTCGTTCCTCAGGGCGGTATCGCGCTCAATCTTCCTGCCGACAACGATATCAAGCTCGTTGTCAGCAAGGGATTCCGCAATCCTGTAATCCGCGAGATGTACATGTTCCCGCCTCACAATCCAGACCTGGAGCCTGAGCGCATGATGAACTACGAGCTCGGCTATCACAAGAACTTCAGCAAGGGTTCCGTTGGCCTGAACCTCTTCATCATCGATGGCGAGAACCTCATCGTTACCGCGCCAAATCCAAGCGGTGCGGGCAAACTCAACCAGAATCTCGGCGAGTTCAAGAACTCGGGATTCGAGCTTGAGGGCTCTTACCGTCCAGTGGGAAATCTCCGCATTTACGGAAACTACTCATATCTCCACATGGATACTCCAGTGGAGGGCGCTCCTGAGAGCAAACTCAATATCGGCGTTAGCTACAACCACGAGAAATTCTTCATCGGCGCCAATATCGAGAATATTTCAGGTCTGTATCTCACAACTGGCAACGATCCCGAGAAGGAGAACTACACTCTCGTGAACCTGACCGCCGATTACAAGATAAACCGTCACTTCACCGTATTCCTCCGCGGCGAGAATCTCCTCGCACAGAAATATCAGACCTACGCAGGCTTCTGGATGCCAAAGGCCACCTTCATGGGCGGCATCAAGGTTCACGTCTTCAAAGGCGGCGAACATTATACACTGAAGGCCACCGAGGAATAATACTGTAGAGACGCGCCCTCGGCACGTCTCAAATTTGGAACGCGGACAACGCGGATTGAGCGGATTTACGCAGATTAATAATATCAAAATCTGCGAAAATCTGCCCGATCAGCGTTATCCGCGTTCCATTTTTTTTCTATATTTGCAATTCGTAATTCGTAATTATTAAAAATGTTAGGAACCATAGTAAATACCTGCACAATCCTTATCGGCGGCACGTTTGGCGCCATAGTGCGCGACGGCATCGGCGATAAGTACAAGAAGGCAATGTTCAACGCCCTGGGCCTTGCGTGCCTTGTTTTGGGAGTTAACGCCTGCCTGCCCAATATGGCCAAGAGCGAGTTTCCCGTGCTCTTTATCCTGAGCCTCGCAATAGGCTCATTGATAGGCACAAAGCTCGATCTTGCGGGGCGCATCGACAGGCTCAATGAGCGCCTCAACGCAAAATCCAACGGCACCAAAAACGGTCTCCAGGGCCTGATGACTGGCGTGTTGCTCTATTGCATCGGCACATTCAGCATCGTGGGCCCTGTGCTCTCGTGCCTATCGCCGAGCCACGGCTGGGCCATCGCCGAATCGGGCAACACCTATTTATACACCAACGCCACTCTCGATCTCGTTACCTCGGCGGTGCTGGCGGCGTCTTACGGCTGGATAATGCTCTGGGCCGCGCCAATACTTTTCTGCTGGCAGGGAATGTTCTACATGATAGCCTATTTCAGCGCGTCGGGAATGCCGGAGCAGATGCGCGTGGAGCTCAGCATCGTGGGCGGCGTGCTCATCGTGAGCTCGGGCCTCGCCATCCTCGGCATCAAGGATTGCAAGACCGTCAACCTATTGCCAAGCCTTCTGGTTCCGGTCATCTGGTATTTGGCAGCCATGTTGTTTTAGTTTTATTTTCAAATGAAAAATATTTTTCTTATTATCTTATTATCAGCGGTTTGCGTTTTTGCGCAGGCCCAGAGTTCTTTTATTGTAGCTAATGGTAAACATCTTTCGTGCTCTCTTCCTGATGGGCGCGCAGTCGGCTACACTGCCTACGAGAAACTCTATTACGTATCCCACGTGGAGGATTCTCTGTGTCAGTATCTGAATATCTATGTACCTGATAATGTGCAACATGACTCTCCAATAATCTTGCGCACCAATTCATCTCAGTTGAGGTCGTCGGTGGCTGGAGGCATACAGGGCGGAGACTTTTCGGCGCTGGCCCTCAGCCGTGGAATGGTGGTTTGTGTGGCCGGAATCCGTGGCGTCAACTCGTTTCAGGTCAACAACATAACTCGCGTAAAGAGGAAAAAGACCGTACTGATGGGGCAGGAGATTGTCTACACCGGCAAGATGCCTACACCGGTTCTCGACCTCAAAGCCGCCATTAGCTACCTCCATGCTCACGATTCCGAAATTCCCGGCCGTGGCGATAGGATAGTGGCAGTGGGTTTTCCGGCTCAGGCGCAGCTGATGGCGCTTGTTGGAGTTTCGGGCTTTTGCTCGGATTTCGCTCCTATGCTCAGGGATATGGGTGCAGCTAATGGCGGTTGCAACGTTTTTGCCACTGCCGTTGTGCAGCCGGTTTTTATGTGCGCAGGTCAGTATGATGTGGATTCGCTCGCCAAAGGCTACAGAGGCGACTCTTTCCTGAAATCGGCCCTGCTGAATTCTGTGAGGAGTTATGCAGCTGATGGCAAGACTGTTCCGGATTCATTGGGTGCAGTGTATTTTGCCGATACCCAGATTACCGACGATATGCTCGACTATATTGTGGATTTCGATCTCGGGAGTTTTGCGCGCTGCATTGCCGGCCATCCGCGTGCTGAGTTTCCGCTTCTTGATACTGCTTACGAATTTGCTGGCGGTCAGGCTGATACGCTTGATATGGTATTGCGCCGTAAGTTGAGCGACCCGTTTAGTTTGCTATCAGCTGATATGGCCGATTGCCGACACTGGTATATCAGACACAGCGTGGCCGGTGGCGACAGGATGTTTCCGTTTAGTCTGCTATTAGCTGAAAAACTACTGAAGAATGGAGCTGATGTGGATTTCAGGATAGGCTTTGACCGGCAGCCTGCACGCCGCGCCTACTATACCGATATTTTGGATTGGATTGAGGGTTTGTGATTGAGTTTTATTATTTTTTGTAGATATTATTATTTCTGATTGAAAAATTTTTTTAGCTTTGCCACAATTTTTATATCCCATACTATTATTATGCTTTATATTTCTATAGCTTTCGGCATTGGGGTAGGAGCTGGTTTTTTGATAGGCAAAGTTTGCAGTTCGCACAGGGTACGCAGCCTTGAGGAGCAGGTAATTAATTGTCAGAAAATGATTTACGATCTCACTATCAAGAACTGCAGCACCCAGGATTCCATGCCGGATTTTGATAATATTGATGAGGCCGTATATCCGGCGTCGCACATTACGCCCATTGAGGTGGATGAGGACATGG
>JAZUEG010000414.1:0-1903 GCA_045640025.1 Bacteroidales bacterium | reverse complement strand
AAGCCTCGGAGGGGTGGAAGGGGAGAGCAATCATCGGCTCGATGCTGCCGAGGTCGATGCTCACCATGCGGTCGCGCAGATGCGAATTGGCGTCGCGGTTTGGGAACACGAATCCGGCTCCCACGTATTGCCCGTTTTTGTCGCGGCGCATTATCACCTTGTAGAAATATCTGGGCACCGATATGTTGTGGTAGCCTATGGTGCGCATCTTGCCCCTGAGCACCGGGCCGGTGATTATGTAGATGGAGTCGTAGTCCTTGGCCCAGAGTCTCTGAAGGCATTCCAGCCGTTTCCATATTCCGCGGTTGAATGCCGGGTCCTGCGGCGCTATGTTGCTGAAATAGAATGATTCCTGCATTATGCTGTAGTCGAATTCCATGTCGGCGGCCGGGGCCAGGTGTCCGCGGTCGTATCCGCTCTGCGCATAGTCGGATGTCTCGGGCGACATCGGCAGCTCAGGGTCGGGCTTGAAGACTCCCTCAAATCTGTTTACCACCGGCACGGTCTCGTCCTTGGTGAGTACATACGATACCCAGTTGGCGAGGTTGTACAGCTGATTGTGGCTTACTGTGTAGGCCTTGCGCTTGATGATCTGCTCGCCGGCTATGGGGCGTGGAATCTCGAGATCCTGCTGTGCCATGCCATGGTGGCATATCAGCAGAATAAGGGCCGTGGTTATTGCGGCTGTGGTGCGTGCCGTTGTCATGTGTCTTGGATTGGTATTAGCTGCTACTTTTTGTTTTTCTTGTTGTCGGTGGCCAGCTGAAACTCCGTTTTCTTGAGCTGTGTGCTCAGGTCGTAGGCTCCCATCTCCACTGTTATTATCAGGTCGGTGGATATCTCGGTGGCCTTGGATGCCAGCATGTATTTGCCCACCTGGGTGTATTCGTAGAGTATGGTTTTCACCTTCTGCCCCATGTGGTTGATGATGTCGGTGCGGTCTCTCAGGCCCGTGGATAGCGAATAATAGTCGTTGTAGTTGCGTCCCGATGCCTCGGTTACGGCCACTTTCACGTATCCCTTCTTGAAATCGTCGTAGCTGCACATCATGCGCGCCTTCATGCCGAGGTCCTCGTATCTGGCCTCCTGCGGAAATGCGGCCTTCTGCTTGAGCTCCTGCAGGCGCATGGGGTTGGCCGGCAGGAGTCCGTAGAGCTTGGTGCTGTCTGACCCTGATATTCCGTCATACATCTCGCGGTAGTGGAATACGGGTATCGAGTCGTCGTGGAGTATGTAGTTTTCCAGCTTGTAGAGGTTGGGCGGCTTGCGCATTATGCGGCCCCGGCCGTGCTGAGTGTTGCCGTTGGGGTATGCGTATGTGGTGGATAGGTTTACGGTAAGGTTCTTGGGCGGATTTTCGAGGCCGGTCACCTTCAGGTAGTTGCTTATCAGGTATTCTGCACCAAACCCCTTGGCTATCCTCACCTCGGCGGCGTCCTTGCCCGGGGGCGATATCGTGAGGTCGCGGTATAGTGTCTGCTCCATGAGTGCGCAGTGGAGGTCGCGCTCATTGCCCCGTATCAGCAGTATGGAGCTTCCCTTGTCGCTTATGTCCTGGATGTACTGCTTGGCCTCGGCTGTGGTTACGGCCTTCACGTTCTGCTCCAGCGTGCTGAAATAGTTGCTCGGAAAATTGTATAGCACCAGATAGCTGGCCAGCTCGGCGCAGTAGTCGGGCATCTTGATCCGCTCCTTGAAATCGCTTGTCATTTTCTTCTTGGCCTCGTTGAGCGCCGGCTCGCTCTTGAAGTTGGGCTTGCGTGGCTCAAAGAGCGCATTGCTCATGGCCGCGAATTCGCCGTTCTGCCTCTCGGTGTGCAGAGTGTTTACATCGTAGCTGAAACATGACAGCTGTGTGCTCTCGCTCAGGTAGTTGCCGTATATCATGTAATACGCCAGCTGG
>JAZUEG010000413.1:0-4429 GCA_045640025.1 Bacteroidales bacterium | reverse complement strand
AATTCGATGCTGAATCCAGTAGGGATCTTGAAATTGTCGCCGATGGTGGATACAGGAATATTGAAGATCGATGTTACGAGAGTTACCACCACGATGGCCACAAACGAGCCCGGAACCTTGGGAGTAATCTTCACGAAGTATACCGATATCAGTATGGTAGCTAATGTGATGCCCAATGCCCACCAGTTGGTGGTATCCATAGATGAGAGCATTGCGCCCCACTTGCCTATGAAGTCGGCAGGTATATTCTCTACTGTAAGGCCAAAAGCGTCCTTTACCTGTGTGCTGAAAATTGTGAGCGCGATACCCGATGTAAAACCTACCACCAGTGGGTGAGGAATAAACTTGATTACCGAGCCGAGTTTCAGCACTCCGAAAAGAACCAGCAGAATGCCGGCCATGATGGTGGAAATCATTAGCCCCGAGGTTCCGTACTGGCTTACTATGCCGTATACCACAACGATGAAAGCTCCTGTAGGACCGCCTATCTGCACGCGGCTGCCGCCGAGAAACGAGATGAGGAATCCTGCCACAATGGCTGTTACGAGACCCTGAGCGGGGTTTACTCCCGAGGCCACTGCAAAAGCGATGGCCAGTGGCAATGCCACGATACCTACTATGATACCTGAGAGCAGGTCGGCCTGAAACATCTTCTTGGTGTAGCCCTGCTTGAGTACAGAGAAGAATTCAGGCTTGAATTCTGGTTTGAATACGTTTTCCACGATATTATTAAGTATTTCTTGTTATGTTGCTTTTTTAAAAAACTGCGCAAAGGTAAGTTTTTTACTTATACCGATTTTTGCGCAATGATTAAGAAATATTTAATTCGTGGGGCGTTGTCATTAACAATAATGTAAAGTGGGGGGGGCTATTCCACAACCACCTTCCTGCTCATGGCGCCGGCCTTCACGATGTATATGCCTGACTTACGCAGCTGAATCTCGCGGACGTTGGTGCCGGAGAATACGCGTGTGCCGGATATGGAGAACACCTCCACAAGGCCGTCGAAATTCTCTACGAAGATGGTGTGGCCGTAGCTGTAGATGCTGGCGGTGGTCAGCTGAATGTTCTCAACAGGTGTGTTGGGGTCCTCGGGATCGTCGGGAATTACAGGATCCACCGGGTCGGCAGGCTCGGGATCCACTGGCTCCGGGTCGGAAGGCTTCTCCACTATAACCTCGAATGTGGCGGTGTGCCCCATGTAGCTGATGGTGATGGTCTGTGTGCCGGGATTGTTGGTGTTGTAGCCTGATACCATATCAGCTGATACGGGTATGGTTTCGCTCTCGTTGTTGGCGTAGAGTATGGTGATCTGCGCGCCGGTGATGTCGAGCGGGTCGCCTGTATTGTATTTGGTATTAGCTGGCATGGCCGATACCTCTATGGCCGATACGGGGGCCTTGGTGAATGTGACGTCGTATGTGCATATCAGCTCGCCATACCTTACGGTGAGGGTGCGTGTGCCCGCTGTGCTGTTCAGGAATCCCGATACCATGTCGGCCTTCAGGTCCACCTCGTCGAATGTGCCGTCGTTGTACTCGTATCTCAGCCTGCCTCCCGATACGTCGAGCAGGTCGGCTATTATGTACGATGTCTTGGGCATGGATGTGATTATCAGCTGGCTCGGCTTTTTCTCCACGGTGATCTTGTATGTCTCCTGGAATCCGCCGTACGATACGGTGATGGTGTAGGTGCCGGCCTTGTCGGATCTGAAGCCTGATACCATATCCTCGGTGATGTCCCTGGTCTCGCTGTCATTCAGCTTGTAATATATCTCTATCCTGCCGCCGGCGAGGTCCAGCTTTTCGTTTATCTGGTATACTTTTTTGGCTGGCGCGGGCGATAGGTGGATGTCGATTACCGGCGGCTCGTTCACCATTACCTTGTATGAGGTCTTGAGTCCCTCGTATGTTACGGTCAGGGTTTTCTGGCCAGTGGTGGTGGAGCTGAAGCCTGATACCATGGCTGTGGTGAGGGCTATCTCCTCGTACGATCCGTCGTTGTATTCGTATTTTATCATGCCGCCTTCCACGCTTATTTTCTCGCTGCGGATGTATTCGGTCTTTGGCGTTGTCAGCATCGATATTTTCAGCGGATGCTTCTCTATCTTCACGTAGTATGTTACGGTTTTTTCCTTGTAGCTGATGGTGACAGGAAGTTTTTCGGCCGGCTTCTGGCTGCTGAATCCCGATACCATCTGCTCGGTTACGTCCAGGTATTCTATCGAAGAGTCGGAGTATGTTACCTTGATCTGTCCGCCTGATACCGAGATTTTGTCGCCTATGGTGTAGGTGAGTGTGGATGGCTGCTTGGTGAGCTCGAGCTTGGTTACAGTCTTGGTGTCGGCCGGCGCGATCTTGGATGTGATGTATGCGAGCGCGCCCACGAGACCGCAGTTGAAGTCGATGCCGCCCTCGCCTGTGCGGTAGTTGTCGGGATCGTCGTTGTATGTGCCGTCGTATGTGCCGCCCACCATGTAGCCCAGCTGTCGGTATTTGTATTCAGCTGATACGTCCTGTTTTACGTTGCTCACCTTGCCGCGGTCGCTGCGGTAGTAGTTGCGGTGGTGTGGATAGAGAGGCGACTTTTCGCCGAAACCTGTTATGTACGACTGGTTTCCGCCGTTGTGGCCCATTATGTAGTCCACCGATGTTATCACGTATGGGTCTATGCCGCTGGCGCCCTGCAGCTTGGCGTTCAGGGCCTTTACGAAACATTGCGCTGCCATGTAGCGGAGGTCGCCCCAGCCGGTGTTGGTGGTGTTTAGCATGTTTCCGCCACCGTTGTATCTGTCGGATAGCTGCTTAAGGTTGTTCTTGGCCTGGGTGTAGTATGTGCATGACGCGCCCATTGCGGCGTATGCGTACAGGCCGAGGTCTTCGGTGTTGTTGTAGCAGATGGTCCAGTAGTGGTTGTAGTCGTTTATCCACTGGCCGGTGTATTCGTTGCATTTGTCGAGGTAAGTCTTCTGTCCGGTGGCGCGGTAGAGCTCGGCGCAGAGTATTGTGAGGTCGGGCAGGTACTTGGGCTTGGCCGGGTATTCGCCTCCCATGTTGGCGCCGGTGTTGCCCTGGCTGTGGCTGGTTGCGAAATCGTATGCCACCTTGGCTTTTTCGAGGCACTTGGCGGCGTATGTGGCGTCGTAGTCCTTGTAGAGGCGGCTCATGGCGGCGAGCGACGCTCCGGCCAGCGATACCATTGATGTGGCGTTTTCGGTGGCCTTGCCTATCACGCGCGGCTTGTCGTACTCACCGCCCTGGTCCTGCACAAAGGAAGACATCATCACCGATGTCACCCAGTTTTTGTGGTCCTGCTGGTCGCCTACGCCTTTCTGATAGTAGAATGTGTTCTTGTCGCGCACGGCCTTCAGCATAAAGTCGGTGGCTGCCTTGCACTCGTCGAGTATGTCGGGTATTCCGTTTGGCACGCCCTTCTTGTCTTCCCAGTTGAACTTGCCGGAATTTATGTATCCGTGGTAGTCGCCGGAGTAGTAGTCACCGTATCCGCTGGCAAACTCCGAATATCCCAGCAGCAGAGAGTAGGCGGCATAGTAGAATGTCTGGCCAAAGAGCACGTGGTCGCCGCAGTCGAACCATCCGCCGGTAAGGTCGTAGTCGCCGTCGGCATCCTTCAGAAAAGATTTTCCTGTGGTGTAGCCATCCTGATGGCCCAGGGAGTTTTTCACCCAGTTGTCGTCTTTGGCCTCGTCCCAGGTGAGGCCGGCGGTCAGCCAGTTTACATCGTTGCCCATTCGCTGGGCTCCGTAGAATCGTGTTGTCATCCAGAGCGCCTTCTTGTAATCCTCTGCCTTGAAAGCCGGTGTCTGGGCATTGGAGCTGATACACAATATTATAAGCATCAGCAATAAGATTGTTTTGTTTCCCATATATTATTCAAAAAGTGTTTAGTGATTAATGAAGGTTATTTGTTGGCTGCAAAGGTAGGAATTTTTTTTTGAAATTATCTCCCGATTTAGTATCTTTGCCATCGTGATAACTAAAAAACATACTAAAATGTCAGAAGAAAAGAAACCAAAGCTGGAGATGGAGCGCAAGAACGCATCGCTCCTGATGAGCGACGAGGAGATCCAGAAGGCCGACGAGTTTTGCAAGGGCTACATGGATTTCATGGCCAAGTGCAAGACCGAGCGAGAGATAAATGTATATGCCATTCAGAAGGCTGAGGCTGCCGGATTCCGCAAGTTCAATCTCGGCGACCCCGTAAAGCCCGGCGACAAGATTTACTATGACAACCGCGGCAAGGCCGTGATCCTGGCAGTGATAGGCACCGACGACATCAAGAACGGCGTAAACCTGACCGCCGCCCACATCGACTCGCCTCGCCTCGACCTCAAGGAAAATCCTCTCTACGAGAGCGACGAGATTGCGCTCTTCAAGACGCATTACTACGGCGGTATCAAGAAGTATCA
>JAZUEG010000412.1:0-6453 GCA_045640025.1 Bacteroidales bacterium | reverse complement strand
ACTGCGAATTGCTGCGCTCCTTCACTATGTGTCCGCAGTGCTCGCAGATATTGCTGATGAGCGGAAGCGGTGCTCCGCAGTCGGGGCAGTTGCTGATGTCGCCGTCGCCCTCCATCACGGTCTTGGCGTTTTCCTGATTGATGATGCGCACTGCATCGCTGTCGCCGGCATATCCGTCGGTGCGGTATACCTTGGACGATGTGCCCAGCTGATGGCCACAAAACAGACACGTATCAGCTACCAAAGGCACCTGACCGCCGCAACCGGGACAGCGCTTGAGGTTTTCGCGTGGGATGCGTCCGATGCTCTCGGCGAGCGCGTTGTCGAGGTATTCCTTGATCTCGGCCTCTCCCACTCCCCTGCCAATGGCCTCGCGCGTAATGGCCTCGCGCTCGCGGTATGTGAGTATGCCGTCGCGGAAGGCAAGGTTTACAAGATTGATTATCTCCTGTGGTATCATGGTATTATTTGATTTTTTCAACAGTAAAATACATATTTCCCGACTTGATGGCACTGAGCGTATAGTATGCCGGCAGCTGATTATTATGGTCGCCATCCATTTTATTGGACCTCACGGTAGAGCCGTCCAATACGGACTGGCCACTGAATATGAACTCCGGCAGATAGGACATGGGGACTCCATCGGGATTGACAAAGCGGAGCATATAGACGGCTGACGGCTCGGGATCAGGGAATTTCAATCCGCTGAACTCCAAATAGATATAGCCGTGGTTATTGGAATTGACTGTAAATTTAGGGCTATCAGCTGAAATACCTCCCTCCTGCTGATAAGGAACAGCCTGAAACTCGGTATTTTTTTCTACCTGAAGACTATAGAACAATTCGCTATCGTAAGATAAGTTGCTAAATAAATAGACCATTAATGAATACGCCGCAATCAAAATCAACCAACTATAGAAGCGGACCTTCCGCCTTGCTGATTTTTTCTGCTTAACCACGTCATTGAGATGCTCGAGTGTGGTATCGCGGTACGATTTGATATCGGGATACTGAAGCCATGGCTCATACAGTTCCAGGCTTTTGTACGCCGCGATGCGGGCCTTATCGTTTGTCCTGCGCTTGAATATATTACGTATTATGGACACTATGGAAAAATAGAACATCGGAATAGTGGCGAAAAGAATAAACATGGCCGCGATGCCATGAAAAAAGGCCGCAAGTGACATAACAGGTAATGTAGAGAGAAAAACAAGATATGGAGCACGCTTGCGCCAGCAGTCCATCTCGTTTTGCGGATATGTATTCTTGTATATCGAGATAAGTTTCTCGGTATCATCCACAAGCAGTCGTATAGAGTCTTTGTTTTGCATTGCTTGATAAATTTATTTGGTGAAGAAAATGATGAAAGAGGCCGCATCGTCGAAAAACTTCATTAGGGAATCCTTGTTGGAGTCCTGCAATGTATCAATCGACACAAAATTGGCGTAATAACCGCAGCGCTCGCCCCTGAGCATCTGCCGGTAAGAAATCTGACTGGCGTCGGGCATGGTGTGCAGCAACGAATCCTTGTAGATTAAAGATTCCTCCGCCATAGCGGGAAACTGACTGATAGCATTGCCCTCATTATCGAATATCAGGCAGAGCAGGTGCTTGTCATCAGCCTCGGCATGCTGCCGCCCTGTGGATGTAAGGCGCACATTATTGAGCCTGACCCTGGGCTGTTTCAATTTTTGGGAATTGAAGAGTCCATAAACTCCCGGCGTGATGGCCTGGAATGTGAGCTCGGCCTTGCTGCCCACAGCTATATATTGTGAAAGTTCGGCTATCTCCTTGAATTTGGTGCTTATACGGCCGTTTTCCATAACACCCAATGAGAGGGTCTTGCGGGCATCCACAATCTCGTAAGCTTCGTTAAAATCTTCCCTGTTGGCTTCCCAGGCATCTGACGTAGAGCGCGCAAACATTGCCACAAGCGATATCAGGGCTATCATTCCAACAAACGAAAGAAGCGTCTTTTGGCGGTTTCGGGTCCTTGACTCCTCCACAGAAATAAGGGCCGCATTGAACTGCTGCATGATACCGCGCGCCTCGGGATTGCCTCCGTAGAGAGTCTCGGTATGACGGCCAAAGATTTCGAACTCGCTCTTGAGCTCATAGTACAGGCGGTCGGCCTTTACGGTAATGGTATCGGGATTCTTGGTAATCTGCCCAAAAGCCTTGACGCTCAAAAACCAGAATAAAAAGGAAAACATCGAAAGTGTCTGCCAAATGCCGCCCCAGAAGAAGAATACGAACAGCATGGTGCCCAAAACTCCAAAAAGGATAAATTTCTTGTCCTTCATCACATCCTCGAAAGACACCTTGCATTTATCCATCTCCCGGAGCCTCTTGTTGGCATTATCTATGATGTTGTTGATATCGAAGCGCGAGCTGCTGGATTCCCTCACCGTGTGTCCGCAGTGTGGGCATACATTGCTGAGCAGAGGAAGCGGCGCTCCGCAGTCGGGGCAGTTTTTGGAATCCTCACCTTTATAATTAGTGGTATTCTTGTTTTCCTGCTCGATGATCCTTACGGCCTCGCTGTCGCCGGCGTATCCCTGAGTGCCGTACACCCTGGCGGAGGTAGTAAGCTGAGAGCCACAAAACAGACACGTATCAGCTACCAAAGGCACCTGACCGCCGCACGAGGGACAATGCTTCAGGGAATCCTTGGGCATAGACGAAACTATGGACTGCAGGCGCTCGTCCATGTAGGAGTTTATTTCAGCTAATGGCACACCTATCTTGGTGGCCTCGGCCTCGATGGTCTTGCGCTCGCGGTAAGTGATAATGCCATCGCGGAGAGCCAGATCTACAAGATTGATGATTTGTTGAGGTATCATAATATAGGTTTTGATTATTGATATTATCCGCAAATCTAAAAAATAAAAGCAAAGTTACAAAGAAAAAACAAAAAAAATTAATGCGTCAAAAGTTTGTCGGATTGAAAAAAGAATTATATTTGCAGAAAATTATCACCACTATGAAGGACAAGGAGAAAAGGGATTTTTACAAATGGCTGATAGCCAAGCTCTGGAACAACAGCAACGACTACAATTTCGACTATATACAGGAGGAATGGCAGAAGGAGACCGGCAGCGACAAGCTTGACCGCCGCAGTTTTCAGCGATTCCTGCAGGGCATAGCCAAGGAATACGGCGTGGTGATAAAGATAAAGCGAGGAGTGCGCGAGGACCATCAATACTGGCCTTACACCATCACCAACCGCGCTGATATTGAGGCTGATACATGGCAGAAATTCAACATAAACGCGATGCTCCTGAATCATCAGTTGGAGAACTCCGAGAAGCTGAAATCGCGCATCATCCTGGAGGATATTCCTGACGGTCAGCGCTGGCTGCCAACCATAATGGAGGCTATGAAAACCAACAAGCGCCTCAGAATAGATTTCCGCCTGAGCCCCGAATCCGATCCCGAATCCTTCGACAATCTCGCCCCTTTTGCCCTGAAGCAATTCATTCAGCGCTGGTATCTCCTCGGCAAAAAAATCTCAGGTCAGCTGACCCTAATCGGCCTCGACACCATCACCGAAATCGAGATCCTGAAAACAAAATTCCGCTACAACGAGCAGGAAGCCAAGCAGTTTTTCGAGGACATACAGGTGGATGAGGAGTTCTAATTCCCGCTTACCCGGTACCCAGCCCACAGCGCCAGCAGTCCCATCAGCAGGCTTGCAGCAATATAGACAATGCCCATCATCATATCGCCACCTTTGCCGAGGAGGAAGCTCTCGTTGGTGAAGGTGCTGAATGTGGTGAAGCCTCCGCAGAAACCAACTGTCAGCAAGGTCTTTACCTCGTTGCTGATTGTGGAATTATTGAACAGTCCCGTAAAAAGTCCTATAAGAAAACAGCCAAGGACATTTACGGTGAAAGTGGCCAATGGGAACGATCCCATTATGCTGAATTTCAGATATTTTGAAATCAGAAACCTGAGCGCGCCACCGCACCCACTGCCAAGAAAGACTAATAATATTAATTTCATTTTTGATTTTCGAATTTTGATTTTTGATTAATTGGAACGCGGATAACGCGGATGGGGAGGATTTACGCTGTTTTTTATTATCTTCATAAAAAAATCTGTGTAAATCCGCTAAATCTGTGTCATCTGTGTTCTAAATTTTCTGCGCAAATCCGCTAAATCTGTTTCATCTGTGTTCCATTTTTTCTTTTGCAAAATTAGAAATAATAGTTAAATTTGCAATCATAATCCCAAAACTAATTATGAGTAGAAAAATACTTTTGCTTTCGACATTGATAGGTTTGGTTTTGTCGGCTGATGCGCAGAACTATCTCACACTGACCGCAGAGACCGACGGAAGCACATTTATGTTAACACAAACCTGCTTTGTGGGGAAAACAATTCTTGAATATTCCACCAACGGCAAAAAATGGATGACCTTGGGAATGGATACCGAGATAGAACTCCCAAAGGCTGGCGACAAGGCTATGCTTAAAGGTGAGAACGACGGACTATCCAATGGTCAGGACGCCCACACTCAATTCGTAATGACGGGAAAAATCGCGGCATCAGGATCCGTAATGAGCCTCATCGACGGCAAGGGAGAATCTTTGGAAATTCCTGACAGCCATTGTTTCTACGGACTTTTCGAGAATTGCGCAAGCTTGACAAAAGCCCCGGAACTTTCAGCCACAAAACTTTCCGAATACTGCTACGGAAATATGTTCTCGGGATGCACAAGCCTGAAGGAGGCTCCTGAACTGCCTGCTAAAGAGGTTGTCGCTCTCTGTTACGACCATATGTTCACCAACTGCACAAGCCTGGAGAAGGCTCCGAAACTTCCTGCCAAGATTGTGTATATGAACAGCTATTCAAATATGTTCAAGGGATGCACGGCATTGACGGAAGCACCCGAACTCCCTGCCGAAACCCTCGGGGAAAAATGCTACTGGGATATGTTCAAGAATTGCAAGAGCCTGAAAAGAGCGCCCAATCTGCCCGCGAGTGAATTGAAAAGCGAATGTTATCACGAAATGTTTTTGGGTTGCGATAATCTTGAAAATAAGGATTATGCAGATGCTATAAGTAAGGCTAAGACAGTAAATGTAACTGACTTTGACGAACCAGATGATTGGGATTTTGACGATAAGAATGTATCAGAACCCGAAACAAGCAACGAGAATGTACGCTACTCCATTATTACCAACAGGATAATTGAGGAATTAATGAAGAGCAACAAGAAATCGAAAACCAAGGGCAAGACTACCAACGGCGTGAAATACAAAGTGGTGCTAAAGAAAAAATGCAAGAAATAAAAATCAATGGAAAATGAATGTAGTAAACGAAAAATATTTAGGCGATTTCTTGGAATATCTCACTTTGGAGAGGTCGATGGCGACAAACAGTATCGAGGCTTACCGCAACGATATCGAGAAGTTGTGCTATTATGTGGAGGAGTTTCTCGGCGGACGAAACCTCGAGACTATCACTATGGACGAACTTTCGGGCTTCCTGGAGTGGACGGCTAAAATGGGACTTTCGCCAAGGACTCAGGCCAGGATTCTGAGCGCCGTCAAGAATTTCTACATTTACCTGCTAACCGAGAATATCGTGGCCGAGAGTCCTGCTTATCTGCTCTCTACGCCGAAACTCGAAATGGCTCTGCCAACGGTTCTCAGCGTTGAGGAGATTGATATGATAGAGGGTGCGATAGACTTATCGAGCGACGAGGGCGAGCGAAACCGCGCTATCATCGAGACTCTCTACAGTTGCGGTCTGCGTGTCTCGGAACTCATAAACCTCAAGGTATCAGACATTTTCCCCGACCAAGGTTTCATAAAGGTAACAGGAAAAGGCGACAAGACGAGGCTTGTGCCGATATCAGAGTCAGCGCTGAAATACATAAACTTCTACATTGAGAAAATGCGCTGTCATATGGCCATAAACAGCGAGAACAAGGATTATCTTTTCCTGAACCGCAGAGGCCGAAAGCTTACCCGTGTGATGATTTTTACGATTGTAAAAAGGCTTTGTGAATTGGCTGATATACAGAAAGTTGTAAGTCCTCACACGTTCCGTCACTCGTTTGCCACTCACCTTGTGGAAGGCGGTGCCGACCTGCGCGCCGTTCAGGAAATGCTGGGTCACGAATCCATACAGACCACCGAGATCTACACCCACCTCGACAGCCAGTATCTCCGCGACGCCATTATGAGTCACCACCCCCGCAGTGACCGCAAACTCATCAATTTCAATGACTATTAGGCCTCGCACAGATGACACAGATAACACAGATTATTTAACGAGAGTTCGACGAAAAACTGACGCTATTTATTATTAATCTGCGGAAATCAGTGTTATCTGTGTAATCTGTGCGAAAATTAATTATCCAAACAGTTCCGAGACCTCGATTCCGAGTTGCTTCAATCTTTCGGCGTGACGGTTCACGATATCCATTTCGTCGCCTTTCAG
>JAZUEG010000411.1:0-19509 GCA_045640025.1 Bacteroidales bacterium | reverse complement strand
AGGGCAAGAATCCATTCCAGCTCGACAGCAAGGCTCCAAACTGGGACAACTTCCAGGCCTTCCTCGACGGCGAGGTTCGTTACGCTTCATTGGCTAAGTCGTTCCCAGCTGAGGCTCAGGAACTCTACGCAGCCGCCAAGGCCGCAGCCCTCAAGCGTTACAACAACTACGTTCGTATGTCGAAGATGGATTACAGCGCCGAGGCATAGTTTTACCGCTTAGGTAAGATTACACACCTTATATAATACAGCCCCCGATTATCGAGAGATACTCGGGGGCTTGTTTTTATTTATTTTATTGATTTATTGTTGCAGTTTTCGTTGCAAATATTTATTTTTGTGCTGATAAACAATTGGCATACTATGACGAAGAAACGCAAAGAGCCTACATATCTCAATCCGATGACAGATTTCGGATTCAAGACAATATTCGGAAATCCAGACGTGATGCGGGGATTCCTCAATGCACTAATTCAGGAGGATTATCCCGATAAGGTGATTTCAATTGTTAATATCGTGGGAAACGATGCCCCAGGAGAGAGCGACGAGGACCGAGGCGTAGTCTTCGATATACATTGCACTACCGACGACAACGAAGAATTTGTTGTTGAGATGCAACGCAGAAAGCAGGTATTTTTCAACAACAGAATAATATATTACCTTGGCCGTTCGTTCTCAAGGCAGGACGACAGCCTCGACAAAGAAGTGTGGCAGTTTCAGACTCACAAATTGTTGGGCGTTTTCTTAATGGATTTTTATGACAAGACAATGACAAAAGGCGTCAGACATTGTGTCATAAAAGATTTCAAGGAAGATATCATAGACAATGACCTGTTGCAGTACTGGAAAATCCAACTGCCAACATATAGAAGTAAAAAAGAATCTGATTGTGTTACACCATTGGATTATTGGTTGTTTAACATTGCAAATATGAAGGATATGAACACAGCATTGCCATTCGCAGACAAAGAACCGCTATTCAAGCAAATGCAGAGAGTTGCCTCTTATGCACAGATGAGCCGTGAAGATCAGGACAGATATTGGCATAGCTACGACCAATATGTAACCACAATGAGCGCATTCGCAAATGAACGTATAGAAGGTCGTGAAGAAGCTCACTCAGAAGCCCACAAGAAAGAACTTTCGTCCGCTCTAAACTTATACAAAACTGGTTTAGTGACAATAGACGTTATCGCACAAACTATGTCGATTGATATTGATGAATTGCAAGAATATATAAAAGCAAACTCAGCAAATTAACAACATATCAGCCCCCGATTATCAGGAGATAGTCGGGGGCTGGTTTTTTTATTTAAAAAATTACCAAATATCGTTTCTCTCCTAAGAAAAAGTTTTATAATTTTGCGCCTGAAATTTTGGTTTAGTGATGAGCAATTCAAAGCGCATATTATTATCTTGGATGCTGCTGTTACTGTACGTTTGTGCAATATCGGTGGGGGCTCTACATATCCACGAAATTAAAAATCCGAATGATGATTTCGAGTGCAGCGATTGTATCAACCACGTTCATCACAATGGACATATCATTGAAGGCAGTCACCATTCTTCTGACTGTGCAATTTGTAATTTCATTTCTTCATTATATTTGGATGCCGACAAGCTGACAATTTCGTCAGTTATGTCGTTGACTTCCAACCTTGAGGCATTCGCAACGTGCGATTTAATCCGCATTGATAGCCTCATCCACAACATCAGGGCTCCGCCTGTATCGTGCTGATATATTCTCCTTATTTTAACGTCGGTTTCTTCTCGCACAGATAACACTGATAACACTGATTTTCACAGATTTATTTATTTTTTTCACGAGAAATAATCTATAAAATACTAAAAAATCTGTGTCATCTGTGTCATCTGTGCGCGAACTACTCACGTTATCTAAAAATCAGTTTTTCCAAATGGGAATAGTGTATCTGTTCCTGTCAATATTTCTAATACTATGAATACGACTAAACGGCTGTATGTCACATTGTTGTGCATACTGTGTTTTGTCGTGTCTGTATATGCGCAAGCGCCCGACACTCTCTGCATTGAAGTAAGGGAAGTTGTCGTTAAAACCAAGAAAACCCAGAAACCTACTTTGGCGGCTCAGCAGCTGCTTGATATATCCGCCGACGAGATCCACCTTTTTGCGGGTCACAGCCTTATGGATGCGCTTCAGCACGCCGAGGGCGTTCAGTCTATGGATATTGGAGTGGGATTCAGCAAGCCGATGATCAGAGGACTTGGTTTTCAGCGCATTGCGGTTACAGAAAACGGCATTAAGCAGGAAGGACAGCAATGGGGCGCCGACCACGGTCTGGAGATCGACGCATTCCACGTGGACGACGTGCGTATCATCAAGGGACCTGCGTCGGTGCTTTACGGCAGCGATGCAATGGGCGGCGTGGTTGAGATTCAGCCTGCAATTATTCCACGGCACGACACTTTGCTTGGCGAGATAGCGCTTCAGAATCAGACAGTCAGCAACTGTCTGAGCGGTTCGGCAATGCTGGGTGTCAAGCGCGGACATTGGTTTACACGCCTCAGGTACACCGAAAGGCATTGGTCGGACTACAAGGTGCCTGCCGACAGTTTCGTGTATCTGAGTATGAGACTGCCAATCTACAATCAGCGTCTGAAAAACACCGCTGGATTTGAGCGCAGTGCCAATGCGTTGATTTCCTGCAAGTACGGACATTTTCAGGAACGTCTGGCCATTAGCAACAGCTATCAGAAACAGGGATTTTTCAGCGGTGCGCACGGAATTCCAAGCAGTGCAAACCTTGTGGATGACGGCGACAAATGGAACATCAGCCTGCCTTACAACTGGGTGAACCATTTCAAGGCGGCGAGTGTCAGCAAATGGTCGTTGCCATACGTTCAGGTAACTCTTACGCTCGGATATCAGCTAAACCACCGCGAGGAATGGAGCAAGTTCCATACCCACGAGATTGGCAAGCAGCCTCCGCTTGTCGATCCCGACAAGGAGCTGGAATTCAACCTCCACACCATCAGCTCGGGGCTTCAGTTTATGCTGTCGTCGTCCACCACTTGGGAGCATTATATAGGTGTATCAGCTGAAAACCAATTAAATACCATAGGCGGATACTCGTTTCTGATACCTGAGTTCAAGCGCTATCAGGCTGGTATCTACTATCTGGTGAATTACAGGAAATCGGCAAGGCTTACGATGAATGCGAGCGCGAGATACGATCTCGGTTTTATGCAGACTGATGCTCACGAGGCTTTTGTTCCCGAAACTGACACAAAACTCGGCGATTGCTCGTTTGCATTTGGAGCGGAGTATCAGATTGACAGGCGCAGCAAGATAACGGCTTCCATAGGTAGAGGATTCAGAATGCCGTCGGCCAACGAGCTCACTTCCAACGGAGTACACCACGGCGCATTCCGTCACGAATTGGGTGACACCACTCTTGTGAGCGAGCAGGGCTGGCAGCTCGACATCGCCTACAGTTACAAGCGTTACCGCATTGAGGCCACGGCAACCCCGTTTGTCAGTTACTACGGGCACTACATTTCTCTGCACCCCACGGGACACTGGTCCAGCCTTGCTGATGCGGGACAAATCTATCAGTATGTGGATTCAAAATCTACATTCTGCGGAGGCGAGCTGAAAGTGAAAACCCGTATTTTGGACGAGCTATTTTACACATTCTCAGGAGAATATGTCAGAACATACGATATGGATACGCATACAGCATTGCCGTATTCACCTCCGGCCCTTATGAGGAACACTTTGGAATGGGAGTCAGGAAAATGGCGCGCATATATTGAGTGTCAGAGTGTTGCGGCGCAAAACCGCGTCTGTATCAACGAGGACACCACTCCAGGTTACAGCCTTTTCCATACAGGTGGCAGTTTGGATTTCAATTTGGGACGGTATAGGCTTTCGTTGCAGCTAACGGCGAACAACCTGCTCAACAAGCCTTATATGAGCCACATAAGTTTTTACAGGAAAGTTTTCCTGCCCGAATCAGGCAGAAATTTCCTGTCAACAATTCGTTTAACATTTTAAAAATTTATCAAAAATGAAAAAGATTTTCTCTCTATTGGTTATATTTTCTTGTTTGACATTCGCAGTATCTTGCGACAAGGACGATGATGCAGACACCACAAAGCCTGTAATCGAGCTCGACGAGCCAGAAGACGGCGACGAGTTGGTTATCGGCGAGGAGGTTCACTTCGAGTGCGACTTCTCCGACAACGAGAAGCTCGGCAGCTATATGGTAGAGATCCACAACAACTTCGACCACCACTCTCACTCAAAGGCCACAGACGGCACTGTGCCATTCTTCTTCAAGAAGGAGTGGTCTCTCAACGGCCTCAAGAACTCTCACGTTCATCACCACGAGATCGTAATTCCTGAGAACACAACCCCTGGCGATTATCACTTGGTGGTATATTGCACCGACGCCGCCGGCAACCAGTCACTTGTAGCCCGCGAGATCGAGATTGTAGAAGAGGGCGAAGGCCACGAGCATCATCACCACGACGAGGACGACGACGAGGATTAATAGTTTATTTTACTAACAATCTTTTAATAAATTATAATACAGCCCCCGATTATCGAGAGATAGTCGGGGGCTTGTTTTTATTTAATTATAAAGATTTGTTTAAAAGTTTCAAAATCCTTAAATTTGTAAACAGTATCTACAAATTTCGTAAACAGTGTCTACTAATTTCGTCACCACTGGTTACGAAATTGTAACTAATTGAAAACAAACACTATGTCAAAAAACACACCTATCCAAGATAATGAAGCAATCCTCTTCGATAACATATCCAAACTTATCGAGGAGAGCAAAAAGCAAGTTGCTAAAGCAGTAAACACCGCAATGGTCTATACTTATTACGGTGTTGGAAACTATATAGTGCAGTTTGAGCAAGAAGGTAAAGACCGCGCTAAGTATGGGAAGGAAGTTCTCAAACGGTTATCCGACAAACTAACAGAAAGGCACGGAAAGGGCTGGTCAGTAGAGACATTGACCAAGAGCAGAAAGTTTTTTATAGCATATTCCAATTTCGTCTACAGTGTAGACGAAATTCAGAACCCAGACCATACTATAGAAGAAATTCATCAATTCAAACTTCCTTGGTCTCATTATCAAATACTTATGCGTATCGACAATCTCGCCGAACGCAATTTCTATGAAATCGAAGCGTATAATTCCAACTGGTCAGTGCGTCAATTACAGCGCGAATATAATTCATCATTGTACGAAAGACTGGCATTGAGTAGGGACAAGGAAGGGGTTATGAAGTTGTCGGAGCAAGGCCATACGGTTGATAAACCTATGGATATTCTCAAAAACCCTCTCGTCCTTGATTTCTTGGGACTGAAATCTGAATCTGCGTATTCCGAATCCAAACTGGAAACAGCCATTATCAGCAAACTTCAGGATTTCTTGCTTGAAATGGGAAAGGGATTTCTGTTTGAAGCCCGTCAAAAAAGATTCACCTTCGATGAGGACAATTTCTATGTAGATTTAGTACTCTACAACCGCATATTGCAATGCTATGTTCTTGTTGACCTAAAAGTCGACAAACTCACTCACCAGGATCTTGGACAAATGCAAATGTATGTAAATTATTACGATAGATACGTGAAACTCGATTTTGAGAAACCAACTATCGGAATACTTCTCTGCAAGCAGAAGAACGACGCTCTTGTGGAACTCACACTTCCCAAGGACGCAAATATCTATTCTCAACAATACGCAACCTGCTTGCCAGAGAAGTCTTTGCTTCAACAGAAAGTAATGGAATGGGCAAAGGAATACGAGGAATATAATTATTAAAATTTTTCCTCGTCAATTCAATAATAATTACTACCTTTGCGATACAGTTCACTAAAATACCAAAACCATAAAACACAAAACAAAAATGCTTGTAAAGACATACGCCAGCGCAGTTCACGGAATCAATGCCACCACCGTAACAGTGGAGACGGAGATATCCAAGGGAGTCAACTTCTTTATGGTAGGTCTTCCTGACAGCGCGGTTAAGGAGAGTCAGCAACGAATAGAGGCCGCTCTCAGGACCAACGGCTACCGTCTTCCAGGCAGAAAGATTGTGGTGAATATGGCCCCCGCCGACCTCAAGAAGGAAGGATCAGCATACGACCTTCCAATCGCAATGGGAATCCTGGCCGCCTCGGAGCAGATACAATGCGAGAACATCGGCGACTACATTATTTTAGGTGAACTCTCGCTCGACGGAACTGTGAACCCGATAAAAGGCGCCCTCCCAATCTCCATTCAAGCGATGAAGGAGAAATTCAAGGGAATAATCCTCCCCGAGCAGAACGCCCGTGAGGCCGCCGTTGTAAACGACATCATTGTATATGGAGTAAAAAATATAAAGGAGGTTATCGACATCCTGACAGGCACTCCAACAATCGAGCCGACATTCGTGGACACAAGAAAGGAGTTTTTCGCCAACTACGAGGCCATTGACCTCGATTTTGCCGACGTGAAGGGACAGTTGAACGTAAAACGCGCTCTCGAGATTGCCGCGGCAGGAGGTCACAATGTGATAATGATTGGCGCTCCAGGCTCGGGCAAGACAATGCTCAGCAAGCGAATACCCTCTATCCTACCCCCGTTCACTCTCCACGAATCGTTGGAAACCACCAAGATACACTCAGTGGCAGGCACATTGCCAAACGGTTCGGCGCTGATGACCACAAGACCTTTCCGCAGTCCTCACCATACGATTTCTGACGTGGCTTTGGTGGGCGGAGGCGCATATCCTCAGCCTGGCGAGATCTCGCTGGCCCACAATGGAGTTTTGTTTCTCGACGAGTTGCCAGAGTTCAAGCGTCAGGTATTGGAGGTTTTGCGTCAGCCACTGGAAGACAGAGAGATAACAATCTCCAGAGCAAAATTCACGGTAAACTATCCAGCGGGATTTATGCTCGTGGCGTCGATGAACCCCTGTCCCTGCGGTTTCTACAATCACCCTGAAAAGGAATGTACCTGCCGTCCAAGCGACATCAAGAAATACCTCGGCAAGATTTCAGGCCCGTTGCTCGACCGTATCGATCTCCACGTAGAGGTGATTCCAGTGCCTTTCAAGGACCTGACAATTCAGGAAAAGGGCGAGCCAAGCGACGTAATCCGCGCAAGGGTTATCAAGGCAAGAGAGATTCAGTTGAGGCGATTTGCTGATACGCCCAAATGTCACTGCAACGCCCAAATGTCGAGCAGTAAAATCCGCATATTCTGCGAACTTGACGAGACCAGCACTCAACTTCTCAAGAAAGCAATGGAGAAAATGGGCCTCTCAGCCCGTGCCTACGACCGTATCCTGAAGGTCTCACGCACAATAGCCGACCTTGAGGGAAGCGAGAAAATCCAATCCCACCACGTAGCCGAAGCCATCAACTACCGAAGCCTCGACAAGGACAACTGGGGACTTTAGGTAACAGAACACGGATTACGCAGATCAGGCAGATTATCGCAGATTAGTTCAACACAAAAATCTGTGAAAATCCGCTTCATCCGCGTAATCTGTGTTCTAAAAATTACCATCCCTCCACTCCAAAAAATCCTTCCACCAGTCGCTTGCGGATTTGTCGTCGTCCTTGATTCTGCCAGGATTTACACCGAAGCCGTGGCCTCCTACTTCGTGGAAGTTGAGACGATGGCGGACTCCTGCCCTACCCAACGCCTCGTCCATCTTGAGGGCGTTGTGATAATCCACGATTGGATCGTCCTTGCAGACAAGCAGGTAAATCGGTGGCATATCGGGGCGGACATTCATCTCAAGCGACAATGAATCCTTGCGCTCCTTGCTGTAATATTGTCCGAGAAGGTTTCGGCGCGATTTGCGGTGTGCGTAGTCGTCCTGCATTGTAACCACGGGATACATCATAATGGCGAAGTCGGGACGGAGATTGTGGGGCTTGTCGTCCACATAATTAACATTATAATATTCAGCCGACGTTCCCACCAGATGACCTCCTGCCGAGAAACCGCAGACTCCAAGACTGTCGAAAGCATAATGCTCACGAACATAAATCATAGCCTTCTGAAGGTCCTGAATCTGTGACGGATATCTATTGCCCTTTAATCCTCTCCTATAAATAAGCACAAAAGTCTCAAATCCCTGTTCCGCAAAGAGTTTTGCGGGATCGTGCCCCTCGTTTTTCTTGGCCAGATAGCAATAACTGCCACCAGGACAGAAGATAATGACAGTATTCCGTTTCTGCACCGTATCAGCAGGATAATAATAAAACTCCACAGCCTTCTTGCGGAAATCGTCCTTGGTATCAGGCCAAAGAGTGATTTTCTCCTGAGAGAAGGAGGCTAAAGACGAAAGCACAAAGAAAAGTATCAATAAATAGCGCATAATGACTTAGTTTAAACCTTACCTCTCCTCATATCTTGCCATCTCCCAGCCCTTGAAAACCAGAATTATCTTGTGGAGAATCCATTCGCGGTCTTTTGCAATCTCCTGATAACGCTTGTCGGAGACATATTTCTCTATCTGAGTGCGCGCCTCGTTGAGTTTTGCCTCAACCTCTTCTTCAGATGACTCGTGCTTCAGGTACTTCAACTCAACAACATAACTATGCATTGCTCCGTTGCGGGGCTCAAGGTAGATATCGCTGTATCCGTGGCCCAGTTCCTTCTCGGTAAACGAGGTGAAATAATTCAGGTATGCTCCAAACTGACACTGCATAAAGCCTTTCACGAAAGCCTCGCCATACTTTCCGAAATCTCCGTTGCTCGACTGATCCTTCATACAATCAGCCACATATCGGAACAAAGGCTCAGCCTCGCCACTCCAGGCCATCTCTCGGCCAAGGTCATTGAGATAAGACTGATCGGACTTCCAATCAAGAATCTGTCCGTAAACGTGGAGCATATAATCTATATATTGCTGACGTACAGTATTGTTGGGCACTATCAGGACAGGAGTTCCCTTCTCGTAACGGCCAATCGACAGCAATCCCATATAGAACATCAGGCTTACGAGATTTGTGTAACTCTGCAAATCAGCAAGAGCAAACTCAGGATTGATAAGCGAGAAAATCTCACCATCGTTGGCAACCTTCTGAATGGTTCGCGTCTTGTCGCCGAAATTCTTCTCAAATCTGATTATCTTCACCATCTTGTTGTAGTCGGTTCGGATATTGGTATCAACCATCTGTTTTGGGAATTGTCCACGCTCAACATATCGTGTCAAAAAATACAATGTCATATCCGAATTATACATATGGTCACCCAGACAATCCTCGTTGAAACAGTTGTTGTCGTACCAAGGCTTTGTAATCTCAAGCAACTCATCCACAGAGTGATTGAAAGTACCCATAGCGTCGCGGTAATACGCAAACACCTCACGGATCTCCTTCTCTGTAAAACCAACCATCGCATTGAATTTCTCATCAAGCGAAATATTCAATCCGATATTATAACCGCTTGTAACGTCACTGAGACACAGCGGAGTAACGCCCGAAATCATAATCCTTGCCACAGAAGAATCACTGCCAGTGGTACAGGCTTTCAGATTGTTGAAAAAAAGTCGGAAAAATCCATCCCCGTGGGTAACATTGCGATATGTATCCTCGCTCTCTGCAAGTATAGTGTTGGCAAAATTGTCGTACTCATCTATGATAACATACATTTTATAACCAGACCTGCGTACTGCATAATCAAGTTCGTTGAATGCATTATTTGATGATTTAATATCCTTAAAGTCATCATAATTCGTATCGGTCAGATACTCCCTGTAATCAGACACAAATGCACGAATCCTGCCAAGCATATAATCATTAAACGATTTCTCCACATCCTGAGGATCTATCTTGGAGAAATTAAGACTGAGAATCAGATACTTATTTCTATTCTCAGTTGGATTGTCGTGGATATAGAGACCGCCGAAAAGTTCATCAAACTTATCCTCGCGCTTCACATCGTAGTAATTGGCAAGCACGTCAAGCATAAGGCTCTTTCCGAACCTCCTTGGACGCAGAAACATAAGATAATAACCCGCATTCTCCAATTTGGAGATATACTCGGTTTTATCCACATAATACAAATTCCTCTTGCGAATCTCCTCAAAATTCGTAACTCCGTATGGTATCTGTCTTACTTTCTGTTCCATAATTGCTCCAATTAATTTGATTGGCAAATATAGCAAATGATTGCGTGAAATGCAAGAGAAAATTTTCCTATCTCAGCATTACACCCGAATCCGTATCCTTGTTCTCTATTTTCTGTTCCAAATTCTTAACCTTGCGACCAGAGTGGATATTCAAGGCAAGATTCAGGACTATCATATTGGAGTTCTCGTTGAATCCATATACCGATTTATGATAGAGGACATCGTTGTTGAATGTCTCGCTGCCATACTTAGATTTTCCGAAAGGCCAATACCAATACAAACCTACCGACAAATCGTCTGCATTGATTGCGAGTCCCAGGCGTGAAGTATTCTCGTTCTTATCCAAGAACCTGTCTCCAACGTATTTGGAAGGCACAGTGAATTCATAACTGAGCACAGCCGCATTGAACAGCACAAAATTAATGCTGCCCTGCACCGGGAACGAAGTGGCTCTCACAACCTGGCCATCCTTAAACTTAGCCTTGTAATCATCTACACCCACAGCACCGCCAAGATAAAGGAACTCCTTCTGGAATGGGCAATACTGACCATAGAGGGTACAATTCAGCAAGTTTACATACTTGGCGTTCTCGAAAGTAAGGCTCACGAAATCCCCATTGTTTTTGTAAACCGAGGCGATATATTGGGGACAATGGACGAAAGTGCCAACACCGCCAAACTGCAAACGGTCGCCGTTATATTCATAACCTATGCCGGCGCCTCCACCCCAATACGGCTTAAGAGCGGGATTGCCTTCCTCTATAAGACGTCTGTCGCGATAGTATTTATTGTTGCTCAAATCTGTAAGGAATGGCTCAATAAACATCGACTCGCCCTTTACCTGCAAGGACGAGATATCAGAAAAATTGTAGTTGAGTTGAAAATGCGGGGTAAATCCATCCCTCATATATTTATTACCTTCAATACCTTCATCAAATTCTAAATGTGAGTACTCGCAATCTACAGAGTAACTGAGTTTTCCGAAGTGTCCGGAATAATCGGTGTATATTTTATGAAGACGATTCTTGATATCGTATTCGGTAGCACCGAAACTATTGGAAATAAAATCCTTATCGTCCGAAAACTGACACTTGTAACCAAAGCCCAATTTGGAATTTGTCCAAGACTTATTGTAAGCCAACTCTCCAATAATAGAATATTTGTCGTTGTTGCCAAAGAGCACATCCGAAAGGGTGGTATCGGCAATGTTCATAACATCGAGATTGCTTTGCTCATAGTCGGAATCATAATTTGTACCAACAATATTGAACAGCACCTCCTGTTTGTTGGGAAGACTCTTCGAGAAATAGAAATCGTATACAGGCCTGAAAACCTTAGAAGACTTATATTGATAGTTGGAACCGAAATCAGCAACATCGCCAGTGCCTAAACTCAAAATTCCATCCTCCTGAGACCTTTCGTGGCCCCAACGGGGAGTAAACTTAAACTGCAAAGCATAATTATCGGCTTTTTGTGCCGAATAATTGAAATTCAGTTTATGGACTTTCTCGAATTTCCTGATATGCATATCCTCAGAACGGGAATAATCAACGCCAGCAACGGCATATTTATATAGAGAATTATAGTATCCGTCTTTATAATTCTCATAATCATAAGAATATTGAACAGACAATTTAGACGCTCCCATATTTGCGCTGAAAAACACCATATCATCACCATATTTGGCATTAAGCGCATTGGTGCAATCGAAACCTGCCGAAAAACCAGAAGTCTGTTCTTTTCTGACGATATTCACAACTGCCTTGTAATCAGAATATCTCGCCGGAGGAAAACTTATATACTCCACCCTCGCAATGTCGTTCTTACTGATAGCCACAATCTCTTGCTCAGAGGCAGAAAGACCATCAACCAAAATCTTGACAGCGCCTCCGGAATTGGTACTTATTGACTTATCCAATTGATTTACTTTTAGTTGAGGCACATTTTTAAGGAGATCGAGAGAATTTGAGGCAAGTTTTCTATTATCGGCAGTTATGGTATAAACGGTTCTGTCATATTGCTTCTCAATTGTCCTTCCCAGAACTTGGATCTCGTCAAGTTCGTTAATGGAAGTTGTCAATGAAATATCAAACACAGAACTATCTCCATCAACTACATAACGGGTAGAATACTTCTCATATCCGAGGCAGGAGGCTATAAGAATATATTCACCTCTTTTTATATCTGATATGGAATAATTGCCACCAAAATCTGTAATTGTGCCGTACAAGTATTTAGAGGAATCCACAATATCACACAATACAACGGAAGCAAACGGGATAACCTTATTAGCGGTATCCGACTCAGAAACAACACCTTTCAATTTGGTCTGACCCCAAACATCTAAAGTTACAATTACCCACAACAGGGCTATAATCAATCTTTTCATAGTTAATTTTTCTTAATTCTATTCTTGAAATTATAAACAATGGCATTCTCAATATAATCCTTATCCAAAACACATTCGTTTGAATCAGGATTGTCGAAAAGTTTCTTGCTGCAAATGCGTGAACAAGCAGGCAACAAAGAGCACTCCCTGCAAATTTTGGGCAAAGGGAATCCCATCCGCTTGGTTATACGATTGAAATTCCACAAAATACTTCCATCTTCTTGCAACACCCCATCTGGAATCTCATTAGAAAAATCACAAGCCGAACACTTAAATATTTTGCCATCAAAATTTATAACAACTTGATTGATTTTATCAGCATAACAAGATGAACAGGGAGCAAGGTCATAATAGTTGATATTATAACCATTATCAGACACATATTCCACAAAGTTATGCACTTGTACTTTATCAATCTCGCTATCATCTACTTGCCATATCTTCACCAAAGCGAATGACACCTTAGACTTGTCCAAGAAGGAGAATTGCGAAAGGAAATCCTGATAATCACAAAAAGTGTTTTTCCCGTAATTGATCCTCACCAATATTTCATAGTCAGGTAAATTATCCGACAACAATTTCATATTAGCAATAGTTCTATCAAAGGAACTTCCTAAATCAGACTTCATTCTTTTCACACTATTATGAATAGTCCTGTTGCCGTCAAATGGAATTTGGAAACTGGAACGCACACCCTTAAGCGCATCAATCAAACGAGGATCCAAACATATCAGATTAGTAGTAAATCCAATATTAAGTTCAAATCCATATTTCTCAGACAATTCCTTGGCAGCCTCTACAATAAGCAACACAGAAGAAATATTCAACATAGGTTCACCTCCAAAAAACGACAGAGAAAGCAACTTAAAACTATCATAGAGTAATTTTGATTCAATATGTCTGATTATCCTTTGAGAAATATCATCAGACATAACGGAATCCTTAATATGGCTTTCATAGCAATACCAACATCTAACATTACAATCCATTGTGGTATTGACAACTATCTCATATTTTGACTTGTCAAATCGTTCAGAAAGAATGTGATTCTCTACAATGGACAATTCGTCAACCGAATCGTCCACAATAAAACCACCCTGAAGCAAAACATCATACAATTTTGACCTTGCCTTTACAGAGACAATATCACGCAACATAAGGTCTACATCTGACGATAATGCCAAAAATGTATCATTAAGAGCATTATACAACAAAGATATCGCTCCTGTCCTTACAATATTATTATATTTACTGAACTTCATAATAAAAAAAGAATGACCATAAAAAAGAATTCAAATTATGGCCAAACTGAAAGAGGGGAAAAACATTAGAATTTAGTATGTTTTCTTGAACAACCTCTAAAAAGGTTTAACTGAAACCTAAGAGTAATATTAATACCACCCTTAACCAAGACCATTTCTTCCTTCTCGATCTTCTCTACAAGAGAAGCATCAAGTTTCACAACCTGTGATTTGTCTTTTGAAACTTCCATTTTTTGTAAATGTTTTAAATTTTGAATATTGAAAATTGTAACGCAAACCCTTTTGGATTGCGGGTGCAAAGGTAGAATGCAATGCTGAGAAAACGTTTTGCTAATCGGACATTATGCCCCAATGCGAAAAAATGTCCGATTTTCAAAAACAACCAATAGAAAAAATATGTAATTTTGTAGCCAAATTAAGAATTATGAATACCAATTACAGATTGTTAGAACCAAACAGGGAATTAACCAAATACATCAAAGCGATATGGACTTTTGAGGGTCCAAACGCCAAATATTTTGAGATGATTTTATCAAGCGGACACGCAAATATGCGTTTTTGCAGGAAAGGCAATGCCAAATACTATACAAACATAGACACCAAGGAATTCAAAAAAAACTATTCAGAGATAGACAAAAGCATTGTCCTTAATGGGGATTATGCATTAAAATCAAACGCTGTATTTATTGGGCCACACTGCAATTACTATATGGCCACTGCCGAGGAAGAATATGAGATTATATGCATTGAATTCACAATGCTTGGATTATGCAAATTCTTCCCAGAACCCGTCAGCAAGTTCTCAAACAAAATAACAAGCATAGAAAACCTTGAGGACAAGGCTATTGAAGCCTTCGCAGAAAAAATATTGAGTATGAAATATACAAAATCCTGTATTAACCAGATCAATAAATTTTTCATAGAAAGACTCTCTTACAAAACCATAAACAATGAAACAGAAAATCTTATAGAAGGCTTGGAATCGCATTGTATGGAATTGCTCGACAATCCGCAAAATGAGATATTCAATGTAGAATACTTGTCAGAAAAATATTTCTACAAAACCAACAGGCAATGCCAGAGGATTTTCACTGACAAGATTGGCCTCAGTCCAAGGGATTTTGTATCATTATGCAAACTCCGCCATTCAAGTCTTACTATGCTAAGAAACAAGGAAATCTCCCTAAACGACATAGCCATCATCAACCAATACTGCGACTTGGCTTATATGGACAGCACATACGACAAAATGATAGGCTACACAGCAACACAAGCCAGGGAGAAAACCGACGAATATATCCGAAAAGACGGTTTGCTTATCAAAGAGGAAAACGAAAATGTGTCTTATTGCATTTGGTTAGACTTTGCATAATTCACGCAACTTCTACTCATACCTTGCCATCTATCAAAAAAAATCCACTCATTTACATTTTCAACCATTTCATAGACACTTTAACCAATTCAACAAACAAAATCAAAATATGTGGGACAGTGTCTCACATATTCACTCCCCCATCACTTCCCTCGCCACAGCAACCCTGTCCTCGTCATTGCCTTCCACCACTACCCTCGCCTCTGGATGAAGGAAACGGAAGAGAAGGGCGTCGGCGCCGTAACAGGTATCGTCGAAAATCGCAGTATCAGCAACTGGCTTATTCATAATGGATTCACGGCGGTTGTCTAACTCTTTGCTTACAGTATGGATGATATCAGCGCCCTTATACATAAAACGCTCCATAACACGGGCCTTGGCGTAATCGAAATCCACACATTCCTGACGGCGCTTCTCATAGAGATCGAGGAAATAATGGCGGATATTTCGGGCGGTTTCAAGCACGGTATCAGACAACAAATCAGAATCCGTAGCAATACGTTTCTCTATGAAAATATCAATCTTGGAATGTCGCAGAATCACCTCATTCTTGGCGTAGCAATGGCCCGCACCGTGAATCACCACAGGCAAAATCTCGAGGCCGAGATTCCTTGCAAGTTGGAAGGCTCCCTGATGAAACCTATGAATCTTGCCGTCGGCCGACCTCGTGCCCTCGGGGAAAATCACGATAGAGAATCCCGCCTCCACCAATCCGCGCAACTTCTCGGCAAGGCTGTCGTAGCCGTCGGAAACTGCATAATTATCCGCTTTCTGCAAAAACTTACCATAAAGAGGATTGCGTTGCTGGCGCTCGTTGGTGATGAAAAGAAGGTTGGGATTATACGACAGAAGAGCCAGCACATCGAAAAACGAACTGTGGTTGGCCACTATCACGGAAGGCTTCGCGAAGGTCTCGCCAAAATCATTGTGGAACCTGAGGCGCACGGGAACAATCTTGAAGAATATCTTGGCGCAGATTTGGGTAAATCTGTGAAAGCGACGCTTTGAAACTATGGCATCAGAGGCGAACAACGACCTGATATACACAAAGATACATCCAAAACCAAAACAGAGATAATCGTAAATTGAAAACAGGATATTCCTAAGCGAATATGGTACCTGACGGCGCGCACCATTCTTCTTCGTAAGGAAATTGAAGAGCAACGGAGGGAAGATAAACGCCGACACCACCACCGAAAACATTCCGATAATCACCACAATTCCAAGCGAGTGCATAGCGGGATGACCAGCCAGAATCAGCGAGCCAATACCCACAAACATTATCAGCGCGCTAACGGCCACACTGTTTTTGAACGACGCAAGAACTTTCTTTCCGCGTGAATATTCATACATCAAGCCCTCGGTCATAAAGACGGCGTAATCGTCGCCCTGACCGAAAATAAACGTGGCCAGAATGATATTCACGATATTGAACCTGATACCGCCGAGATACATAATTCCAAGAATCCAAAACCAACTAACTGTAAGTGGCACAAAGGATATGAGGCTCAACTCGATATTTCCAAACGAGATCCAGAGAAACACAAAAACTATAAGGCCCGCAGTGAAGAGCACATAATTGAAATTATCATTCAAAAGTCCTGTAAGTGAACGGCTTACAATCCTCTCGTCATAAACCGAAACATCATCGCCAAGAGATCCGAACGCCTCCACTACCCTATCTGAATCGTCGGGCCTAACTTTCAGGATTGTGACAATAGCCACGCCGTTGCTGTCGGCCGTAATATAGTTACCGAGAGCGTTTTCTATCAGATAGCGAAAATCCTCTACTTCAAGCGGTTCAATTTCCTTATTTAAATAATCGAGATAAGATTCGGCAAAGTTGTATTTGTTATTCAGGGACCTGACGACTCCAATAATTGAGTCACGGCGATTCCGCAGAAAATTATTCCACATCCCAATCTTCTGATTTTGAAGTTGCTGAGAAGGCAGAAAATTGCCGATTCCAGAAACCTTGCATATAAGGTTTTCGTGCATCAGACGATTAGAAATATTGCTGGATTCCTCGTATCTGCGGAGGGCGCTTTCCATATCGCTACCCGTGCAAGTTACAAATACAGAGACAGTTGAATCTGAATTCAGGAGTCCGAAAGTATGGCTTGCCTCTTCCCTGACATCAGGCTCCATAAAGTTGATATTATGGAGGTCGGAATCAAACTCGGTATTGAATCCGAAATACACAAGCACGGGAGTCAGCAAAAGAACAGGAATCACAACAGCCTTCTTTTGCAGAAAATCGAACGAGAAGCGCGAACGGCGGTTTTGGTCATCGTCCACCACATCCACCTTAACCACAAAATGAGGCAGAAAAATCACCGTAAACAAAATACTGGCCGTCAGCAACATACCGCCAATAAAACCGAGATCTCGGAGGGCGTTGCTTCCTGCAAACATCAGCGAGAAAAAGGCCAGGACGGTGGTGATATTTCCGATAACCAACGGCGCAACCACCTCACGCATATTCTGACGGATACCGTCGGCGTGATACAAATGCTGGATAAAATGCAAAGGATAATTTACTGCAATTCCTGTGAATACGGCGCTGATACCAAGCGCAATCAACGAAACCTTTCCCAGAAAAATCCACGCCATAGCACCCGCCACCACGTAGCCGAATGTCAGGGTCAGGGTCATAAAGGCGAGATTTCTGATATTCCTGATTGAGAACCAGAGAATTACGAGTATCAGCACTATGGATATTGAAGTGGTGAGAATGGTGTCGAACTTTATCTGTTCGGAGTTGCCGACAGCGATTACAGGCGCTCCGAAAAGTGTAATGCTGATATCGGGAAACTCGGACTCGATACGCTGGATATTCTCTCTCAACTTGCTGATAATCTTGGCATTCACATTGCTCTCGCTCATTCCCGTGGGCGAATCCAGGAATACGATTCCGCGTTTCATATCAGGCTCGTAGATATGGCCGTTGATGAGATTGTAGCAATCAGCGGGACGGAAACTCTTCAAGTCGTTGAGTTTGTGGATGAAAAGTCCGAGAGGATCGTTCTTTATGGTATTCTTAACGAACTGAGGCGCAGGACTTTGAAGCAATTTCTTGTCGGTTTCGAGAGCGGTAAGGATATGCTCGGGATTTATCAGCGAATCGGCGTGAAGATAATCTGCCGAATCCAGAAACAATGGAATATTTTTCTGCACGAATCCCGACAGTTTCTCTATCTGTGAATCGTCGAAACTTGCGGTCAGGTTGCCGAAAAATCCGTCCTCGTCTTTCTCCTTGACAACCTCCACAAAACGGTCCATACACAAGGCGATACGCCTTTCGTCGAAAGCATCAGAGCGGAAGAAAACCATAATCCTGGAATTTCCCGAGGCCGTCTGAACAAATTTCTGAACCTTGGAATAATTGCCCTGAGTAGGCAGAAAATCGGATATATCCTCGCCGAAACGCAACTGCAAGGCACATAGAGCACATATTGAGAAAACCAATCCCAATATTATGTACATCAATAACTTGCGTATGGAGAAAAAATCGTATATTTTTAGAACAATGTCTGTCATCTCTATTTAAATTTACGCATTAGAAAATGTACAAACATCGAGGGGTAGCCATAGAGAATGGCCACAAATGTGAAAATCGTATTCAGGACCGAAATCCTCGTGAAATCCCTTGCAGGTCTGAAACTTGACACCCTCTCCTCCCTCTTTGGATAGAAGACGTTGATAGGCACGCTCGACACCCTCACGCCCTTCCACGCACAGCGCACAAGCATTTCGAGTTCGGTCTCGTATTTCGACGAGAAAATGTGCATATCAGCCACCTCGGCTATCGGATAGATCCTGTAACCTGTCTGAGTATCAGGGAGTTTATTGAGAGTATGCACCATAAACCAGAAGTTGGAGAACTTGTTGGCGAATCCGCTTCCCTGGCTGAGTTGCTTGCCGTCCAGCGACCTTGCGCCAACTATCAGTGAGCCAGGGTTTTCAGAGACCGCCTCGGCGAATTTCCTGAGGTCGGAGGCCTTGTGCTGATTGTCGCTGTCCATAGTAACGGCGTACTTGAAACCTAATTCCTTTGCCTTTCTGAAACCGGTCTGCAAGGCGATACCCTTGCCCTGATTCTTGTCGTGACGGACAATAACCACGCGGTCGGAATAAGGCGCAAGCACCTCGTCAGTATTGTCGGGCGAGCCGTCGTTTACCACGATAACGTCCTCAGCCTCAGCCAACACCGAATCCAGAACCTCGGGAATAAACTGCGCATTCCTGTAAGTAGGAATCAGCACGCAAATCCCCAGTTCCTTGAACCTAACCGCCGTATTTTTCTCTGAACCTTGCATATTTCAAAATGCAAAGATACGAAAAATTTGGGAATTG